>JAFYYO010000368.1 GCA_017557475.1 Bacteroidaceae bacterium | reverse complement strand
TGATGACGTCGTTACTTACCTCGCAAAGATTGTTGCAGACAGAGCCGCTGAAGGAAACAACTTTGGTACTGTCCTCATTCCTGAAGGTCTGATTGAGTTCATTCCTGCCATCAAGAAGCTGATTGCCGAGCTGAATGAAGTTCTGACCGACCCCGCAACTGGCGAAAGTCGTGAGTTCGAGAGCAAGGACGCTCAGGTTGCTTTCGTGAAGGGCCACATCGCTCCTGAGAACCTCGCAGTTCTCGAGAGTCTGCCAAAGGATGTAGAGCGTCAACTTTGCCTCGACAGAGACCCTCACGGAAACGTTCAGGTCAGCCTTATCGAAACAGAGAAACTGCTCTCTGCTATGGTTGCTATGAAGCTCGAAGCTTGGAAGAAGGAAGGCAAGTACAACGGAAAGTTCTCTCCTCAGCACCACTTCTTCGGTTACGAAGGCCGTTGCGCAGCTCCCAGCAATTATGATGCCGACTATTGCTACAGTCTTGGCTTCAACGCAAGTCGCTTGATTGCTAATGGTAAGACCGGCTATATGAGCGTCATCAAGAACACGACGGCTCCCGCAGCAGAGTGGATTGCAGGTGGTGTGCCCATTACGATGATGATGAATATGGAGCGCAGGAATGGTGCTATGAAGCCCGTTATCCGCAAAGCTCTTGTGGAACTCGATGGCGCACCCTTCAAGTTCTTTGCCAGCAAGCGTGAAGAGTGGGCAAAGAACACCTGTTACGTTTACCCAGGTCCCATCCAGTACTGGGGCCCAAGCGAGGTTTGCGACCAGTGCACAAAGACCTTAGCGTTGGAACAAGCATAACCAGATCCTCTCCCTACCTCCCCCTCTAAGGGGAGGAGGGTTTATTAAAACATAAAATGAAGACAAAGACCAGCTCCCAAAAGAAAGCTTCCAAGAAACGCCCTCGCCATAGAGGGAGAGGGAAGGGGAGAGGGTCTGTGTCTTTTTTACGCTTTTTCCGTCGCTTCCCTGCCTGGCTTTTGTGGCTTGGAGGCATCCTTATCACAGCCGCTTATGTAGGCTTCTTTTATTATTTCTTTGTAGGTCCTTTCAGCTTTCGATGGCGTGCAATTTATGGAACACCTGAGTATCCTGAGGGCTACGAAGTTCGAGGCATCGACATCAGCCACTATCAGGAGCGCGTCAATTGGGAGAAACTACGCAATGCTTCCATTGGTGATGCCCCCGTTAGCTTCGTCTTTATTAAGGCAACAGAAGGCGAAAAGTTGTTCGACGACAACTTTAACCGTAACTTTGCCAATGCTAAGCGAAACGACTTAATCCGAGGCGCTTATCATTTCTTCGTGCCTGGTGTTGACCCTCGAAAGCAAGCAGAGTTCTTCCTCCGCATTGTTCAGCTTGAACCAGGCGACCTTCCTCCTGTCTTGGACATCGAGAAGATAGGTGATTTGACGCCTGAAAAGCTTCGCCGAGACGTGAAGATTTGGCTCGATTTGGTCGAGAAGGAATATGGCGTGAAGCCCATTCTTTATACGGGTTACAAGTTCAAGGTCGATTATCTGAACACGCCAGAGTTCGATGCTTATCCTTATTGGATAGCACATTACTACATAAACGAACTCAAATACAAGGGCAAATGGGCCTTCTGGCAGCACACCGATTGCGGCAAGGTCTCAGGCATTAAAGGCCTTGTAGATTGCAATATCTTCAACGGCTCGTTCGAAGAGCTTCAAGAGCTGACGCTTCCTGAACCGCAGTGACTTGCTGCGATTTTCACGAATGCATCTTAGTGCCGGTTCGAGCTTCAACGACGTTAACCACATAATCACCAAGCTTTTCGCAAGCATTGATGAGGTCCATGTAGATGGTACCAATGCCGTAGGTGTACTTGTGATTGTTGATATCGATGATGTTTTGCGACTTCAGCTGATCGCGATAGTTGTTTATCTCGGTCTCGATATTGTAGCATTTGTAAACGTCGAAGTAGTCCTTGCGGCCGCTCATCAGCTGGTTCATTTGCGTGAGGGCTTGGTCGGTGAGACCCATCATGGCATGCAGGTTCTTGTACTGCTCTTCGGTGAAGTGCTCCTTCTTGCCCTGAACCTTCGAGTTGATGGTTTGAGCCATGTGATAGCACGAGTCGCCGATGCTCTCAACCTCAGAGATTTCGCGAAGCATGGCACGTATCTTGGCCTTCGTCTCATCGCTTAGATGAGCGTCGCTCACTTGGTCGAGGTATTCCGCAATGCTTATTTCCATGTTATCAGCGATGTTCTCGTACTTCTCGATGCGACTGAGGAGCTTGCTGAACTTGTTCTGGTCTTTTTCCGTAAGCAGGTCCTGAACCATTCCGAACATGCGTTGGATGCGAACGCTGAACGACGAAATCTCCTTATGAGCCTCCAGCACAGAGAGCTCAGGCGTCTTCATGATGCCTGCGGTAATGAAGTGCAGACGGAAATCTTCGTCCTCCTGGCTCTTAGGCTTGATGGCCCAGCAGACGAACTTCTCAATCTGCGGAACGAACCAGATGAGCAGAGCCGTGTTGCTTATATTGAAGGCAGAGTGGAAAGTGGCAAGAGCCACACTTGCCTTGATGGCGAAATCGGGAGCATCAGGCGTCATCGACGGGTCGAAACCAGAGAGATGGCAGACCATCGCAAAGAAGGGTTTCAGCAGGATGAGCACCCAGCAAACGCCCAGTACATTGGTCGTCAAGTGCGCAAAGGCTGCTCTTCTTGCCTGTGTATTAGCGCTAAGAGCAACGATATTCGATGTGATGGTGGTTCCGATATTTTCACCCAAGACGAGCATCACGCCTTGATCTATGTGCAAAACGCCTGTCGAGCAGAGCATCATCGTGATGGCCATGATGGCTGCAGAGCTTTGAACGCAAAGCGTCAGGACAGTACCCATGAGCAGGAAGAGCAGATTGACGAAGAAGCCTCCGCTGCTGTATTCGGCAAAGAAAGCACTGATAGCTTCCTTCGAAGCTGGGTCATCGACGAGCGAGAAGCCGGTCTCTTTCAGCGTGCCTAAGCCTAAGAAGAGGAAGGCTACGCCAAAAAGGAAGTCGCCAACGATGCGGCGCTTCTTCATATATATAAGGATAATGCCCAAGAAGAAAGCCGGATAAACGAAATCCGTGATGTTGAAGCCCATTCCAAGCGACATAATCCAAGCCGTCAACGTTGTGCCAATATGCGCACCCATGATGACTGAGATGGCCTGAACGAGCGTGAGCAGACCTGCGTTTACGAACGAAACAGTCATCAAAGTTGTGGCAGTAGAGCTTTGCACGGCAGCCGTTACAAACATACCAGTCAGTGCACCGGTGAACCGGTTTGTGGTCATAGCGCCAAGCACATGGCGCAACTGCGGGCCAGCCATTTTCTGCAGAGCCTCGCTCATCGATTTCATACCGAACATGAGCAATGCCAGAGAGCCCAGAAGCTTAAAGATAACAAGTAATGACATAGTTATTTGCTATTTGACGATTTAGGTTTTACTGTTTCGTTGGCCGTTTCTCTATTTACGATTCTCCGCTTATCATTAGCCATTTCATTGTGGAATGTGGTTGATGACGAAGAGGGTTGTCGTAATGACGACTATTTTCGGTGCGAAGTTACGAAATATTCAGATAACTTCCAAAAAACGTTAAAAGAAATCATGCTTGCAGTGTTGTTGGCGAATTACACGTGTATTGTTTGCAATCATAACGTGTGTCATTTGCAATCATAACGTGTGTCATTTGCAATCATAACGTGTTATGTTTGCCATCATAACGTGTAATGATTGCCATCATAACGTGCCTAGTTGCCAAACTAGCCCAGCCTAGTTTGTAATCTCGATGTATTTGCCTATTTCAGGCAAGAAGCGATTCCTTCGGAACGCCGCAGTAAAGTATCTCTCCGCCACGATGTCCGCCGCCTGGTCCCATCTCGATTATCCAGTCGGCAGAGCGGATGATATCGGGGTTGTGCTCTATGACGATGATGGTGTTGCCCTTGTTCACGAGTTTGTGGAGCACTTCGAGCAGGACGCGAATATCTTCGAAATGCAGTCCCGTAGTAGGCTCGTCGAGGATGTAAAGCGTGCGACCTGTGTCTTTGCGGGCAAGTTCTGCGGCAAGCTTAACTCGCTGACTCTCACCTCCGGAAAGGGTGTTGCTGGGCTGGCCAAGCTTGATGTAGCCCAACCCGACTTCCTGCAAGACCTTTATCTTATTAAGTATTGTGGGCTGATTCTGAAAGAACTCGACGGCCTGATTGATGGTCATATCGAGAACATCCGCGATACTCTTGCCTCTGAAACGCACCTCGAGCGTCTCCCTGTTGTAACGCTTCCCTCTGCATTCCTCGCAAGGCACAAAGACATCGGGCAGGAAGTTCATCTCGATAGTGCGATAGCCGTTGCCTCCGCAAGTTTCGCATCGGCCGCCTTTCACGTTGAACGAGAATCGACCTGGCTTGTAACCTCGGATGCGAGCCTCGGGCAGTTCGACGAAAAGCTTGCGAATATCGGTAAAAACGTCTGTATAAGTGGCTGGATTTGAACGAGGTGTCCGACCAAGAGGAGTTTGGTCGACGTTGATGACCTTGTCGATATTCTCCAGTCCTTCGATGGAGCGATAGGGCAGAGGCTCTGCGAGGGAGCGGTAGAAATGCTTGCTGAGGATGGGGTAGAGCGTTTCGCTGATGAGCGAACTCTTGCCGCTTCCACTCACTCCCGTTATGCAAATGAGCTTGCCAAGCGGTATCTCTACGTCGATATTCTTGAGGTTGTGGCCGTTTGCTCCTCTAATCGTCAACGAAAGTCCGCTTCCTTTCCTGTATTCGGAAGGAGGGTCAATCGTCAATTCGTTCTTCAAATATTTGCTCGTAAGCGTGTCCTTCTTCAGCATTTCCTTGTAGGTTCCTTGGAAGACGACTTCTCCGCCTCGACGGCCAGCCAAAGGACCGATATCGACGATATAGTCGGCATTCTCCATCATTTCGCGGTCGTGCTCCACAACGATTATCGTGTTGCCAGCGTCGCGAAGTGCTTTTAGCGAATTGATAAGCTTGATGTTATCGCGCTGATGAAGGCCGATGCTGGGTTCGTCGAGAATGTAAAGGACGCCCACGAGCTGACTGCCAATCTGCGTGGCAAGGCGAATACGCTGACTCTCGCCTCCCGAAAGGCTCATCGAAGGACGCGAAAGGGAAAGGTAATCAAGCCCGACATCGAGCAGGAACTTCAATCTGGTCTTGATCTCTTTAGTAATCTCTGCGGCAATAGCCTGTTGGCGCTTGCTGATTCTTTTGTCCAAACCTTCGAGCCATTCGTAGAGCTGATCGAGTTCAAGGGTTGAAACTTCGGCGATATTCTTGCCGTCGAGAAGAAAATGAAGCGACTCTTTTCTCAATCGCTGGCCTTTACATTCAGGACATTCGCAAATGCCGCTGAACTGTTCTGCCCATCTTTGAGCAGCAACTCCCACGTCGGCATCCCTCATCTGCTCAATGTACTTGACCAATCCGCCGAATTCTGTATAGACATCATTCGTGGTCTTCGACTTATCGGCAGGAATGCGAAGGCGCTCAGGACTGCCCTCCAGAATCTCGTCGATAGCTTCATCTGGGACCTCGCCAAGCGGTGTGTCAATCGAGCATCCATATTGTTCCAGAACGGTTTCCACTTGCCAGAAAATCATGGCCTGCTTTGCTTTGCCAAGAGGAGCGAAGCCTCCGTCCTTGAGCGAAAGGGTAGGGTCGGGGATGACTTTGTTTCGGTCGATAATATGAACGAAGCCCAAGCCTTTACAACGCGGGCAAGCGCCTTGCGGACTATTGAATGAGAAGTCGTGAGGAGCTGGGTCACGATAGGAGATTCCGCTGGTTGGGCACATCAGATGCTTGCTGTAATGACGGACCTCATTGGTGTCCATTTCGCAAACGAGCATCTCTCCTTCGCCCTGTTTCATGGCAATCGCAACGCTTTGAACAAGCCGTTTGTCGTCTTTATCCTGCACTTGAAGGCGGTCTATAACAACCTCGATGCTATGATTCCGATAGCGGTCGAGTTTCATCTCCGGCACTATTTCCTGCATCTCGCCATCGATTCGGGCATAAAGATAACCTTTGCGACGAATGGTTTCGAAGAGTTCCTTGTAATGTCCCTTGCGGTTCTTAACGAGTGGAGCAAGCAGGATGATGCGTTTCCCGAGGTATTCGCTCAGGAGCAAACCGATGATTTGCTCTTCCGTATAGCGCACCATCTTTTCTCCGCTAACGTAGGAATAAGCCTCGGCTGTTCGAGCATAAAGCAAGCGAAGGAAGTCATAAATCTCGGTCGTCGTGCCAACCGTGCTTCTTGGGTTCTTGTTGGTCGTCTTTTGTTCGATGCTGATAACGGGACTAAGGCCTGTAATTTTATCAACATCAGGTCTTTCCATGTTGCCAAGAAAGTTGCGGGCATAGGCGCTGAAGGTTTCGATGTAGCGACGCTGACCTTCGGCATAAATGGTATCGAAAGCTAAAGAAGACTTGCCACTACCACTTAATCCGGTAAAGACGGTAAGGCTATTGCGCGGAATCTCGACATCCACGTTCTTGAGATTGTGGACGCGAGCACCTTCGACGCAAATCTTCTGTTCACTCTTCGCCGCTGCCGCCTTCGTTTTCGCCATTGTTGTAACCGGAAATGACGTTGATGGCTTTCTTGATGTTGTAGTCGATTCCATCGCTGCCTTTAGCGGAAACATGAAGGAAATAGACGCCGTCCTTAACAACCTTTCCATTCACTTTTCCGTCCCAGCTGCCATTTACGTCGTCCCACGAATAAAGCTTCTTGCCCCAACGATTGAAGACGACGGCATGGAACTTTACGATGCCTTTGAAGCCGTCTTTTGGCTTGAGCTCCGGGTTGTAGTCATCATCATTTGGAGAGAAGCCGTTGGGAAACTCAAGTTTGCTCTCGCTTATTGAAAATGTGATGTACTTTGCATCCTCTCCTTCCTGCGGGAACTCGTAATCCTCCACGCCTTCCTCTCCATAGAAGATGGCACGAAGCCGTACAACATAACTGCCGCTTTCGCTGAAATCGTATTCGAAAGTTTCGTCATTGCGACGAAGCAAGATGTTATTTGGCTCATCTGATTTCCACATCGACCATTCGTACCAAACCTGACTCTTGTAGCCTTCGGGAATAGTAGGGTTGGCAGTAAAGTCGACACGAAAAGGAGCATTCATTGTCTGTCCGTTTACGTCGCCTGTTTCCTCCTCACCATCTTCATTGATTCTGTAGTATGTGCCAAGAGGGTCAACAGTTGGTATTACTACTTCTTGTGCCCATGTCAAGATAGGCAAAAAAGCAAGCAAAAGAAATAAAATGCGCTTCATCTTGTACATTATTTGTGCAAAAGTACAAAAAAACTGCGAACTATGAACTATGAATTATGAATTATTTTGTACCTTTGCATAGATGAAACGTATTTTGACACTCCTTTATTGTCTTTGGCCGATGCTTTTATTCGGTCAAGGCATACTTTCGACGCTCGAGGACATGCATTCCGTCGTCAAGGGCGAGACGTGGGAGAGCATTGCAGCCAGTCATGGCATCTCCGTTCTCGACCTTCAAGCCGCAAATCCTGATGTCGTCACAAAAAAGCTTAAGAAAGGCACTTTGCTGATTCTTCCTCGAAAGGCTTTGCCTTCCCAAGATGTGACTGTAACAGAAGAGCCCGCAAAGCCCGTGCCAGTTATCCGTACTGCTATTCCCGATTTGAAGGTCGGCGTCTTGCTCCCTCTTAGCGACAAGAACATGTTGGAGTTCTATCGAGGCTTGTTGATGGCTGCCGACAGTGTTCGAAAGGCTGGCGTCAATCTCGACATTCATGCTTGGGATTGTGGCTCTTCAGCTTCGCAGGTAGAACCTTTGCTCTCTCAGTTTAGCGAGCTGGATATCCTCTTCGGACCGAAAGAAGCTTCTCAGATAACAGCCGTTGCCGAAGCTTGCAAAGAGCAGGGAACGCGCCTTGTCCTGCCTTTCTGGAGCGGGCAACCTCTGGACTATCCCCTCGTCTATAATGCTACGGCTCCCAGTACGATTCTCTTCGAAGCGGCGGTCGAGAAGTTGATGAAGTTCTATTCCGACAAGAACTACGTTATCGTCAAGAGTGGCAAGGAGGATAGTAAGGGGAAGATTCTCAGCGAAACGCTTGTAGCCTCCTTGACCCAGCGTTCGATAACGCCCAGAACCCTTGCCCTCGAAGGTGATGATTTCGCTTATGAGTCCGCCTTCAACCAGTTCCGAGAAAACATGATTCTGCTCGATGACAGCAGCATCCCGTCGCTCGACGTTCTTCTTGCCCACCTCAAAACTTTCCGCCAAAAGCATCCGCAATATCGGCTGTCGTTGCTTGGCTATGCCGATTGGCAGGACGAAACAGAGCGACTTCTCGAAGACCTCTTTGCTTTCGACTCCTACATCATCAGCCCATATTATTATAATGTATTGGACGATAGAATAAAGCGTTTCGAGCGTTCCTATGCAAGGAACTTCCGAGCTTATATCGTGAAGACCAATAATCCTCGCTATGCAGCTCTTGGCTTCGACCTCGGTTGCTATTTCCTCGCTGGTATCAGCAGCCTTGGCGACACCTTCGATCAGATGCAAGGAAGCCTTCGCCAAGAACCCTATCAAAACTGGTTCCATTTCCAGCGCGGCTCCACTCAAACGAACCTGAGCTTCTCCAATAACTTCGTGCAGTTCATTCACCTAACACCTGAAAAGAAAGTTGAACTTATTCGTTAAGCCAGATGACCAAAGCTTTTGATGTCTGAAAGTGGAAGTATGACGGCTGACAATCATCCCTCATTCCTCATTCTTCATCCTTCATCCTTCATCCTTCATATGAAACGCCTCCTTCTGCTTTTCCTTGTTCAATGTTCAATGTTCAATGTCCAATGGTCGATGGCCCAGGTTGGCGAGCCTCGCACGGACTTCGCTATGGGTGTGAACGGAGGTTTCGTCATGAACAAAGTCTCGTTTAAGCCCGCCATCAAACAGAGCTTCAAGCCAGGAGCGACCTTTGGCGTCACGGCCCGATATACCTGCGAGAAATACTTCAGCCTCCTTTGTGCCATTCAGGGAGAAGTCAACTATTCGCAAGCCGGCTGGAAAGAGACATCCGACACAGATGCAGGCACCTACCAGCGAACCGTTCATTATGTTCAGGTTCCTTTGCTGGCTAACCTGGGGTATGGACGCGAGCGTGGCGGCGTGAAAGGCTACCTCGTCATCGGACCTCAGCTTGGTTTCTGTATAGGCGAGACCACGAAGACCACAGGCGACGGCTCAGGCTTCGTCCCATATCAGCTCAATGGCCTCAAGAACCAGCATGAACTCGACGTGGAAAAGAAGTTCGAGTACGGCATAACAGGCGGTCTCGGAATGGATATCAGCACAAAGAGTGGACATCACTTCCTCGTCGAAGGGCGCTATTTCTATGCCCTGAGCGATATGTTCGGCAACTCGAAGAAAGATCCCTTTGCCCGCAGCGCCAACGGCACCATCATCGCCAAAGTCTCCTACCTCTTCGACCTCAAGAAGACAAACTTCTAAACGCGACACGCTTCGTGGGTATCGTCCCCGACATACCACGTTATGTTTTCAAACTAGCCACGTCTAGTTTGTCGATTAGCCACGTCTAGTTTGCTAACTAGCCACGCCTAGTTTATCAACAAGGCATGCCTGTTTTCAACGAGCGGGTTACATCGAAACCAGGTCGTTTGTGAAGTCCGAATGGATAAATCAGGAGATCTGGCTCCAGTCGCGGTGTTCTTTCTTGAGTTCCAAAAGGTGACGGCGGAGCAAATAGTTCTCTTTTGCTAACAGATCTGGGTCGGCATCGAGTATGAAAGATGCGGTGTCGCGGGCCAGTTGCACGAGTTGCCCGTCGCGGCCGAGGTTGGCGAGCCTGAGATTGAAGGCGATTCCGCTTTGCTGAGTTCCCTCGAGGTCGCCTGGTCCTCGCAGCTTCAGGTCGGCTTCCGCAATCTCGAAGCCGTCGTTGGTCTCGGTCATGATGTGCAGGCGTTTACGCGTTTCGGCCGACAGCTTGTAGTTCGAGACAAGAATGCAATAGGACTGTTCTGCGCCACGACCCACACGGCCTCTCAGCTGATGCAACTGCGCAAGCCCGAAGCGTTCGGCATTCTGGATTATCATGACCGATGCGTTGGGGACGTTCACGCCTACCTCGATGACTGTGGTGGCCACGAGAATCTGCGTCTCGCCCGACACAAACCGCTGCATCTCTGCGTCCTTCTCGCTGGGTTTCATCTTGCCGTGAACCATGCTGATGCGGTACTGGGGGAAGACTTCTTTGAGATGGATGAACTCGTCCTGCACGTTCTTGAGGTCGAGCTTCTCGCTCTCTTTTACAAGGGGGAAGACGAAATAGACCTGATGCCCTGCCTCAATTTCGCGGATGACGCCTCGATAGAGCTGCTCGGGCTGATTGTCGTATATGTGCATGGTGCGGACGGGTTTGCGTCCAGGCGGCAGTTCGTCGATAACGGAGACGTCAAGGTCGCCATAAACTGTCATTGCAAGCGTGCGAGGAATGGGCGTGGCGGTCATGACGAGGACGTGAGGGCTGACGTCGCTCTTGCTCCAGAGACGCGCTCTTTGAGCTACTCCGAAACGGTGCTGCTCGTCGATGATGACCAGTCCGAGGTTGTTGAATTGCACATTATCTTCGATGACGGCATGGGTTCCGATGAGGATATTGACGCTTCCGTCCAGCAATCCTTGCTCGATGGCCTTGCGCTTTTTGCCCTTCACGTTTCCCGTTAGGAGTTCTACCTTAATTGGCATATCTTTCAGGAAGTTAAGGAAGGTCTGTAAATGCTGCTCTGCAAGTATCTCGGTTGGCGCCATGATGCATGTTTGGCAACCGTTGTCGATGGCGATGAGCATTATCATGAGAGCCACGAGTGTCTTGCCGCTCCCCACGTCGCCTTGCAGGAGTCGGTTCATCTGATGTCCGCTTTTCATGTCGGCATGCATCTCGCGAATGACGCGCTTCTGAGCCTCTGTCAGAGGGAAGGGCAGGTAGTTGTGGTAGAAGGTATTGAAGGCTTCTCCGACTCGGGTAAACCTTTGGCCGACTCGCTCCTGTTGCCGCTTTCGGGCATACGACATGATGACGAGCTGGATGAAGAAGAGTTCCTCGAACTTGAGTCGCATATTGGCCGCAGAAAGCTCGTCGGCGGTAGTGGGGTAGTGGGCAGCTCGAAGGGCTTTGTCGAGAGGCATGAGATGGAGCTTCTCGATAAGGTATGGTGGCAGGGTTTCGGGAAGCGTCCAGGTGAGTTTGCTGAAGAGCATGCTCGTGAACTTCTCCAGCGTTCTGGAAGTCATGCCTGCCTTCTTCATGCGCTCTGTCGTGCTGTAGTAGGGTTGCATGCTCATCTTGCTGAGCGTCATCGATTCGGGCTTGTCGAGGTCGGGATGGATGACACTCAATCTGCCTCCATAAATGCCAGGACGTCCGAAGAGGATGTAGTCTTGCCGCAGTTTCACGCTCTTTTTGATGTAGCTGATGCCATGGAACCAAGTGACGTCGAGGAACATCTCACCATCCCAGAAATGCCCTGTCAGTCGATGTTTGCGACCTTGCCCAGCCTCTTCGAAACTAAGGAACTGCCCAAGAACCTGTACGAAAGGCATTTCTGTGGTCAGTTCACGAATCTTGTAGAGTCGGCTGCGGTCGATGTGCTTGTAGGGGAAGGTGTACAAAAGGTCGTGCCAGGTCTTGATGCCCAGTTCGGCTTCCAACATCTTAGCTCTTGAAGGCCCGATGCCAGGAAGGTAGGTGACGGCCTGTTGTCGCAAGTCTTCCATTACTTTAAGTCGCTTGGAGTCGTTATCTTGATGTTCTCGCGATTGCCTTCCACCATAACGACCTCTTTTCCAAAGGCTTCCACAACAGAGGCGTCGTCGGTAAAGGCTTCGGAATAAGGCTGTTGATAGGCTTCCTTCAGCAAGGAGAGTGGAAATGTTTGGGGTGTCTGAACGAGACGGTATTCGCCTCGAGGTCTTGTGACACTCTTGCCATCGGGAAGGATTTGTCGAACCGTCTCAACAACCGGCACGACCGGCACGACGGCTTTTCCTTGGGCTGCGGCTTCATAGCAACGCAGGATGGTCTCTTTCGATACAAAAGGACGCACGCCATCATGGACGCCAACGACTGCTTCTTCATCATTCGGAAGAAGAGTCAAGCCGTTCTTGACGCTGTGGAAACGCGTCTCTCCGCCCTTTGCAATCCGTTTCGGAGAAAGGAAATCGTAGTCCTTGCAAAGCTTTTGCCAGTAGTCATGTTGGTCGGAAGGCAGAACGAGCACAATCTCTATATCGTCGAAGGCATGCCGAAAAGCCTCGATGGTATGCATCAAAATAGGCTTCCCATCGATGGGCAGGAATTGCTTCGGAATGTCTCCACCCATGCGAAGACCTTTGCCGCCAGCTACTATGATTGCATAAGCTTTCATTCTTCTAAGAGTTCCTCATATATCATCCCTTGTCGCAAAGGCATGGATGCTCCTTCGCCAAGGAAGTAATCGACAATCGTATAGCCGAACTCGAAAGCCGCTGCAGGGCCTTTTCCCGTGATGATGTTGCCGTCTAACTCTACAATCGCGGCAGTATAGTCGGCGCCTCTAAGTTCGGGATCAACGCCAGGATAGCAAGTTGCCCGACGACCTTCGAGCAGTCCCAAATGACCGAAAACCAAGGGAGCTGCGCAAATGGCTGCAATGGCTCCACCTTCTTCGAAATGGCGCTTGATGGCCCCGGTCAAAGGTTGGCAGGCATCAAGATTCGTTGAGCCTGGCAGTCCGCCTGGAAGCACAAGCATCTCGGCTTTCTGGAAGTCTACATCAGAGAGCAAGAGGTCGGCCGTGATGCCGACTCCATGAGCACTTACGACAACTCGTTCACCTGTAATGGACACTGTTTGAACCTTTAATCCTGCTCGACGCATAATGTCAACCGGTGCGATAGCTTCGATATCTTCGAAACCGGTAGCTAAAAAGACATAAATCATACCTTTATTATATATTAGGGGTTTCTGCTTGCAAAGTTAGGAAAAAAACCTTAACTTTGCCGCGCTAAAGGGAAATAATTTATGGAAAAGGCAAAAAGATGTGCAATCTTTTGGAATACTTTCAAGCAGAAGACGAGCGATGCAGACATACTTTATGAAGCACTTGCCGCTCATGACATCGCCGTAACCGATGATGTTAACGAGGCCGACTTTGCAGTTAGTATGGGTGGCGACGGTACTTTCCTTACAACGGCAATGAAGGTGGGAGAGAAGCAGATTCCTATTCTTGGCATTAATACAGGAAGACTTGGTTTCCTCGTAGATTTCTCGCTCGACGATATCAAACAGACTCTCGCGAACCTTCAAAACGGTCTTTTGCGCAAAGAGCGCTGCAATGTTCTGCAAGTCGAAAGTTCAGAAGGGAAGATGCAAGGCTATCCCTTTGCCTTGAATGAAGTGGCTGTGCTTAAGCGCGACAATAGCAGCATGATAAGTATTCGAGTAGACCTCGATGGCGAGTATCTGACTACTTATCAGGCTGACGGGCTTATCGTCAATACGCCTACGGGCAGTACGGGTTATGCCTTGAGTGTAGGAGGTCCTGTGATGTTGCCGGGCAGTCAGAACATTGGGCTTGTTCCTGTTGCTCCTCACGGCTTAACGGTTCGGCCTTTGACGCTTCCCGATAATCTCGAGATAACGCTTACGGTTGAGAGCCGTAGCCATAACTTCCTTGTAGCTATCGATGGAAGGAGCGAGTCGTGCCAAGACACCACGAAGCTTACCATCCGCAAGGCTCCTTATCAAGTCGTTGTACTGAAACGTCCTGAGACTTCCTTCTTGCATACATTGAGAAGCAAGTTGTTTTGGGGAAGTGATGCAAGAGTCGTTGAACATTGAGCATTGAACATTAAACATTGAACGTTGAAGATTATGACGACGTCCGTTCGTGACCTTGCCTCTTGGCTATGGCGTTCCTCTCGAGGATTGAGGCTGCAAGCTGTACTCAATGCACTTATCGGCATTCTGTCTGTTACCCTTGACTTTGCCTTTATTTATGCCACGAAATGGACGATAGATATTGCCACAAACCGAGCAGAAGGAAGTCTTCGCATGGCTGCATATGCCCTTGTTGCCATAATGGTGACAAAGATTATGCTTGGCTTTGCCCGTAAATGGGTGAGTGCTTTGCTTGGTGTTCGTTCGTTGAACATCCTTCAACAACGTCTGTTTTCCCATCTTTTGCAGAGCGAGTGGAATGGGCAGGAGGACCGCCACAGCGGTGATACGCTGAACCGCATAGAACAAGATGTGCGTGATTTGACGTCTTGCATTACGGAGACCTTTCCTGCTTTGCTTGAAGTGTCGTATCGTTTCATCGGTGCCTTCTTCTATCTCTTCCACATGGACAGCCGTTTGGCTTGCTTGATTGTCTGCATTGTACCTTGCTTCCTTGTCCTGAGCAAAGTTTATGTGCGCAAGATGCGAACCATTACTCGCGAAATCCGTTCTACTGAAAGTCGTGTGCAAAGTATCCTTCAAGAGAGCATTCAACATCGTGCTATCCTCAAGACTTTGGAGCGAACGGGAACAATGATTGAGAAGTTGATGCAGACGCAAAGCGAACTTCGCAGCCATGTTCGTCATCGTGCTATCTTCAGTAGCTCTTCATCTACGTTGCTCAGTTTTGGCTTTGGTGCAGGCTATCTTGTTACCTTCCTTTGGGGCGTCAATAGTTTGCAGGCAGGAACCATCACCTACGGCATGATGATTTCCTTCATCCAACTCGTCGGACAGATACAAGGTCCGTTCCGTGATATGACCCGCTTCATCCCGATTCTCATCAATACACTTACTGCAAGTGAACGTCTGATGGAACTTGAAGATGTGCCTCTCGAAGATGATGCCGAGCCCATAATATTCGAAAATGGAGCAGGCGTGCGTGTTGCCGATGTCAGTTTCCATTACAAGGAAGGCGGTCGCGCCATCCTGTCTCAGTTCTCATGCGACTTTCCCAAGGGCTCAACTACAGCCATTCTTGGCGAAACGGGAGCAGGTAAGACGACGCTTATCCGTCTTATTCTCGCTTTGCTTAAGCCGTCGGATGGACAAATTGAGATGTTCGACGAGACGCAAAGTGTGAAGGTTTCTCCAAGAACCCGATGCAACCTTGTTTACGTTCCGCAAGGTAATACCCTCTTTAGTGGAACCATTCGCGATAATCTTCTGCTTGGCAATCCTGATGCAACGGAGGAGGAGATGCGAGAAGCCCTCGAGACGGCTTGTGCAGGCTTTGTTATGAATCGTCCTGATGGACTCGACACTATCTGCGGAGAGCTTGGGGCGGGGCTTAGCGAAGGTCAGGCACAACGCATCGCAATTGCCCGAGCCCTACTGCGAAAAGGCTCTGTTTTGCTACTCGACGAAGCCACAAGTGCCCTCGATATGCAAACCGAACAGCAACTTTTGAAGAACCTAAGTAGTCGTGAGGCAGGGCAGACCATTATTTGTGTAACTCATCGTCCTGCCGTCATTGCATATTGCACGCAGGTCGTCGAGATGAAGCGAATTCTTAACATTTAATTGAATTTATTCGGCAAAATGTTTGGAAGATATAAAAATAAAGGGTATATTTGCAGGAAGAATTAACAAAAACTAAACATACAAGTTATGAAATTATTGAAAATAATGCCTGCAGCGTTGCTGATGTGCTTGTCTCTCGGTGTTTACGCTCAAGATGAAGATTTGTCCGAAGAAGCAGTTGATGAAGAAGAAACTGTAGAAGTCGAAGTCCCCTCAACTCCAACTGACAGGAAGACGTTCCAACGTGTTCAGTTGGGCTATATGGGCACCAAGGTTAAGTATACGAACTTTGGCGAAACTTACGACTACAATAATTACTTCCTCAGCGGATTTACCTTCGGTTGGATGGGTGACTTGCGCATCGCAAAGAAAATCGATCTCTTCTTGGAACTTGGTGCTAATTTGGCTATCATGCAGGTAAAAGCAAAGATAAGCGTTGGAATGTGCATGAGGACGAGTATTATCAATATAAGGTGAATGCCTTCACTCTTACGATTCCCGTCAGCATCAACAAGCAGTTCAAAGGCGTCTTTGGTGTAGAAGACCTTACCTTGGCACCCTTCGCAGGTATGTATTTCCGTTTCAATGTTATGGCAAAGCGTAAGGCTACTGCTCATCAGTTGGACGGTTCTATTCCTGTAACCAACAAGGGCGAGGAGAAGATTTATACTGCAAGTTTGATGAAGACTGACCGTGGACCTGAAGACTATGGCGAAAGCACCCCGTACATGACGGCTTTCGACCACAAGCTTCATGTGGGTAAACTCCTGCAACCGGGAGTACAGTTCGGTGTGAATGGCTTCTATAAGAATTATTCCTTCGGCTTTGCCTATATGCTCGACATTAGA
>JAFYYO010000367.1 GCA_017557475.1 Bacteroidaceae bacterium | reverse complement strand
CTTGTGGTCGAGCCTGTCACCAAGTCCTACTGCCTGAAGTGCTTTGATAGCTGCTTCTCGACGCTGACGGGCATTGTATGTCTTGTTGTACATAAGCGGCAACTCAACATTCTCCACAGCCGTCGTCTTCGCAAGCAGGTTGTAGTTCTGGAAGATGAAACCAATCTTGCGGTTGCGAAGGACAGCTCGTTCGCTTCTCCTCATCTTTCGAACAGGCACACCATCAAGGATGTACTCGCCACTTGTAGGAGTATCGAGGCAGCCCAACTGATTGAGCAATGTACTCTTACCAGAGCCAGAGGTGCCCATGATGGTGACGAACTCGCCTTCGTGTATCTTGAAGCTGACACCTCGAAGCGCCTTCACCACCTCACTGCCTACATGGAAATCACGACGGACATCCTGCAGCTCGATGACGACCTTTCTATCGTTCTTCGTCATGACTTTTTCTTGTCTTTGTCTTTGTTTCTGTCTTTTGGCTTGGGCATGAAGGGATTGCTGTTCTGCTGTGCTCCTTCTTCGAAGTCAGGCATACTGGTCTGCACATCTACGATGACCTTTGTGCCAGGAGTTAAGCCGCTTGTTATCTGTGTCAGCGTTCCATTTGTTACACCTGTCTGCACAGCAATGGCTTTGAGGTTAGGTCCTTCCTTTGTCCAAACCTTCATGGGACTCTCAACATCGGTGATTGTCTCGCCATCGTTAAGCATTGCCTCGCTGGGCTTGAAGCGCAGAGCCTTGCTGGGAATGGCAAGAACACCTGGCATTTCGAGTGTGTAGATGTTAACATTAGCAGTAAGACCTGGCTTGAGCTTGAGGTCTTGATTGGGAGCGCTGATAACGACTTGATAAGTCACAACATTGCTCTCTGTTGTCGGTTGCTGACGAACCTGAGTCACAGCACCTTCGAAGGTGTCATTTGGGAAAGCATCAACAGTGAAGCTTACTCTTTGCCCTTCCTTCACTTCGCCTATGTCTGCTTCGTCAACATCAGCAATGACTCGCATGTCTGTCAAGTCTTTGGCAATCGTGAAGAGGGTAGGGGTGTTGAAGCTTGAAGCAACAGTTTGTCCTTCTTCCACTTCCTTCTTCAATACTACACCATCAATAGGACTGGTGATGGTTGCATAGCCAAGATTAGTCTGTGCCTTCTTGACGCTCTCTCTTTGATGCGTTACTGTTTGCTGAGCCTTGATGTAAGAGAGACGAGCCTGCTCATAGTCGTTGGCAGAGATGAGACCTTTCTCATAAAGCGCCTTGAAGCGCTCATAGTTGGTCTTCTGATAGTCGAGATCACTTTGTGCGCTCTTCAGGTTTGCCTGAGCACTGCTAAGTTCGCTGATGAGGTTGGTGCGATCTAGTTCGGCAATGATCTGGCCAGCCTTGACCACGCTGTTGTAGTCAACATAAAGCTTGCTGACGATACCGCTGACCTGTGTACCGACATCGACACTCGTTACAGGTTCAATGGTGCCCGTTGCAGTCACACTTGTAGTGACATCCTGCACTGCTGCTTCTGCCTCAGTGTAAGTGAATTCAATCTTCTTGTGGCAACTGCTTACGATGGCTGCCACAGTTATCAGCATCGCTGCTTTGATGATTGTTTGATGTTTCATCTTATATTATATATAATGTGTATTTACAATTCAATCTTCTCTCCTGTGTAGAACTTGAGCAGTTGTATGTTGAGGAGAGCCGTGTATTTGCTTTGCAGCATATCTTGCTCGGCACTGATGACATTGTCGCGACCTTGCAGCACATCAACAGTGTTCTTCAATCCATTTTGAAACTGCTCATTGAGTAACTCATAGCTTGCCTCCTGACTCTTGACACGAGCCTTGGCTGCGATGTAGTTCTGCTGACCATTGTTGGCATTGAGCCAGTACTGCTCAATCGTGCTTGAGAGCGTGTTCTTTTTGTCTTGCAAGTCAAGTTTGGAAGAGAGTTGTTGCAACTTG
>JAFYYO010000366.1 GCA_017557475.1 Bacteroidaceae bacterium | reverse complement strand
GTTCTTGTGCGGTGCATAGCCAAGCTCCACGAAGTCGGCAGTATCGTCCTTGCCGGCTCCTTCAGGTCGGTTTTTGCCGTCCATCTCATTCTTCAGGCAAGCCTCGTATGCAAGGTCGAGGTCGAAGTCGCGAATGCCGCACTGATAGGCCGCATCAATCATCAAAGGAAGTTGGTTCGTACCCACTCCCGAAACATATTTCGAGTTAGCGAGTCCATCGGCCAGCCAGCCACAATCCTTGTACTCCTGAAGCGTTGAGGAAATGAATTCAGAGAGATGTTCAGGGTAAGCCAAAGCCCAGAGTTGCGTCAAATTCCACTGTCCGCCCCACATTGCATCCGTGTTGAACATCTGGAACAGAGGCTGACCACCTTTCATAGGAACCTGCCCGATTGTGCCGTCGTGCTTGGGATAAGCGCCATTCACGTCGCTCATCACGCCTCTGCCGAGCAGAGCATGATAAAGGCCAGTGTAGAACTTCACGAAGTCTTCTTCGTTCTTGCCTTCAACTTGAATGCGTCTCAAAGCCTCTTCCCAAGCCTTTTGCGAGGCGTTTCTTGCTTCGTCGAAGCTGACGCCAGTTGCCTCGGCCTTGAGGTTGATGCGGGCATTCTGGACGGATGTATAGCTGATGCCGACCTTGACCGTAATCTGCTGACTGTCTTTGGTATGGAAGTTCATGTAGGCACCTGCTCCGATGCCGTGAGTGTAGGTCTGGTCGTCGCGAACTTCATCACCATTGAACACGCCAACGCAAACGGGTTTCGTGTCGACTTCGGCAGAGAAATAGATGCGCTGGTCGGCATTTGGCTGGTACTTCTTGATGTATTCAGGTCGCGTAATCACCCAGCCTTCAGCGGTTCCGTCCTCGTTCACCCAGACTTCCGCATCTTTTACTTTACCACTCTCGCCTTGCTGATGACCGATGTCGAAGATGAGATGCGCCATCTGCGTCTCAGGATAAGTAAAGCGCAGGAAGGCAACGCGCTGAGTCGCAGTTACTTCGGCATTGATATCATAGTCGTTGAGCATAACCTGATAGTAGCCTGCAGTAGCATACTCATCATCATGAGAATAGGCGGAACGATAGCCTCGAGGGCCTGTGCCATCAGGAAGACCAGGAGTAGTGAGCAAGAGGCCTGTGGTGGGCATTACGCTGATGCCGCCAACCTGAAACTCATGGGTGCAGACAAAGCCCTCGATGGAAGTGTCACGATAGTCGTAACCCGTTGCCTGCCAGCCATCTGCATTACCAAGAGAGCCGTTGGTAGAAGGTCCAGGTTTCGCCATTCCAAAGGGCATGGAGCCAGGAGCAAAATGGAAAGCTCGACAATGAGCCGTACCTATTCGAGGCTCTACATACTGAGTAAGGGACTTTGAGGACTGTGCTTCCACCAGAAACAAAGAGCAGGAAGCAAGGAGGAAGAGGATGGTTCTTTTCATATTGTTATTCGTTGAATCGATGCAAAGATACGAATAATTTAGGGAAAAACAAACCAATCGACACACTTATTCCACAAAGACGCCGTGGAATGATGGAAAACATAACGTGTTATGACGGCAATCGTAACGTGTTATGATGACCAACATAACGTGTTATGATTGCAATCGTAACGTGCGACGTTGAACTTACCTCTTCAGTCTGCGGAGAATACACTTTGCGCAATCCGAGCGATGAAGCAGCTGATAAACGCTCAAAGCAAGTGACATAACAAAGACAACAGCTCCTGCAGTGTACTTTTCTTGTGTCGAAGGAGAAACCAGATAGCAGTACTCGACGGCTACGAGCAGACAGATAAACTGCCCAATACAGAAGAGTAATGTACCTCTGCGGAACACAAAACCATAGCGGAAATGGCAGTAAAGGAAATATACGATTACATCGTAAAGGGCTCCGACAGACATTGCAATACCCGCTCCAACAAGTCCCCACGAATTGTAACACCACCAAATAAGCAAGCCGAAGAAGACATCATAACATACTTCGAGCACTAGAAAAGCTATACTGTGTCCCTTTGCCAGCACACTATAACCCATCGGCAATGCCAGACAACGCAGGAAAGTGTAGAAGACTGCAATCGTCGCCATTCCCTCGACAACAAGGAATTCCGTTTCATAAAGCAACTGCAAGACGAAAGGCATGAACACAACAAGCAGGATGAGTAAAGGCGTAATAAGAAGCGTACAGACATCAATCTGCTGATTGATGCACTCGTTCATCTTCTGCTTATCAGTGCTGACAGACGACAGTCGCGGGAAGAAATCGGACTCCAATGCAAGGAAGACAAGTCCTGCATAGCCGAACATCAGTGCCCAACCTGCATTGTAATAGCCCAGTTCCTTCATTGTATGGCTAGCAAGGATAATAGCAGGTATAACCATCTGCAGGCAGGAATTAGCAACGCCTGCAAGCACATAAGGAATACCTACCTTGATAAGCGGCAAACCCTCAAGAAAAGTTCTGTAGGAGAGCGGTTTCACCCTGTACGAAACCATACGTAATGTAAAGAAGAAATGCACTATTGCCGACAGGAAACCGCAGGCAATCAAACCGATAATAACGCCTCGAATGCCCAGCATATAATACATTGGAATGGTGCAAAGCAATGTTCCAAGAGCCAATATTGTCTCAATGAATGCCACTTTTCTTACTTGTCGCAAGCCTTTCAGGATAGCACATTCGCCCTCAGCTATAATGTTGCTCACAGCCACAAGCGAGGTAAGCATTACTGCAGGCCATCGATGCCAATCGTGGTCGAAGAAGAAATAACTGATGATGGGCGAAAAGAAAAGGCAGATCAGTACGGAAAGGATAGCCGACCACAGCACCCAAGTACGAATCACCATCACTTTATGCGCAATCTGTTCCTCAGTACCATGCTCGAACAACTCACTTGTCTGTCGTGTTGCATTCAAGGGAATACCCATGTTGCTTGCTTTGCTGAGAAACTCAAAGACAGCATTGTAAGCAGAAATAAGTCCCATGCCCCAACCGCCGAGAATGTAGGCGGTGAGCTTCACTCGCACCACACTGACAAGCATCTTCAGCCCTTGCACACCACCAAATATGCCAGTGTACTTCAACACATGGTCGTATGAGGTGTCGCTCGTCTCAGGGTTATGAAGATTCTTGAGTTTGTCCATCGCTTTTATGACATTCGGGCTGCAAAGGTACGAAATTATTCCTTACTTCGCTCATAATTCATAATTATTTTGTACCTTTGTGCGAGAAATGGTAAATGGTAAATGAGAAATGGCAAATCCCCAAGACCTCATATCCGTCATTGTATGCACCTATAACCAAGAGGACACAATTGGGCGAGCACTCGACAGTATCTTGATGCAGAAGTGCCACTTGCCCATCGAAATCGTTATCGGCGAAGACGGCTCAACAGATGGCACACTTTCCATTTGCCAACAATATCAAAATCTGCATCCCGACGCGATTCGCATCCTCTCCGAGCCCATCAATGAAGGCTTCGTGAAGAATTACTTCGACTGCCTTCGTGCATGCCGAGGAAAGTTTATTGCAGATTGTGCTGGCGATGACTTTTGGATAGACGACCAGAAACTCGAGCAGCAGTCCTTCATCTTAGAGCAAGAAGAAAGCGTCGGCATTGTGCATACAGACTGGCTTAGGTATGATGAAAAAACAGGGAAGCAGACTTCGCCAGGAGAACAAAGCAAAGAAGTGACTTTGGCGACTATCCTTATGCCCCAAAAAAGACCTGCCATTCATCTCTGCACAGCCCTTTATCGCAACGATTGGATTCGTCAGGCAATGCAGGATTATCCGCAGTTCTTCGACCCTGAGACCTACCAATGCGAAGACGTTCAAATAGCCTTCTTCCTTGCCAGAATGGGCAAAGTTGCCTATCTCGACAAGCCCACCCTCGCCTACTCCTGCGGAGAAAGCACCGTCTCAAATCCCGACAGTGAAGAGAAGCAATTCCTGTTCTGGGCAAACACCACTCGCCTTTCTTCTGATTTGGCTCGCACCTTCAACATCAATGACACCCGACTCGACGAATTCTTCCAGGCTCGCATCCACAAACTCCTGATGCATGCTTTCAGAAGCGGCAAGTCGTATTTAAAGACGGAAGCCTTGAAGATGCAACACGAGATGAATGTCGCCGACAATCGTCAAATCTATTTCTCCAAAGTTCTGTTGCTCCCTATTGTTTGGCCTGTTATGCGTTTCTTTAGAAACGTCTTGAAATCCACAAAAACACAAAAATAAGCACTTAGACAAGAAAAAAGTCTTGCGAATGCTTGCAGAATAGGGAAAAAGTTGTACCTTTGCACGCCGATTATTATCAAAGGACCCCTAAAGGGGCCTTTCGGAGCGTGTGAATAGTCCGCATCATTGGCCTGAACGGACGGTTCGTGAATCGCTACGACACAAGAGAAATAAACTAGGTAGAAACAAAAACAAAAGTAAGACAAAGAATGGATACTTTGAGTTACAAGACCATCTCAATGAACAAGGCTACCGTCAAGAAGGAATGGGTAGTAGTAGACGCTACTGACCAGGTTCTGGGTCGCCTCTGCACTAAGGTGGCAAAATTGCTGAGAGGCAAGTACAAGGCAGAGTTCACTCCCAATGTGGACTGCGGTGACAACGTAATCATCGTGAATGCCGACAAGATTATCATCACTGGTAAGAAGATGACAGACCGCACTTATCTGTCCTACACAGGCTACCCCGGTGGCCAGCGCGCTACAACTCCTGCCGAGATTTTGGCTAAGCCCAACGGCTCAGAGAAGTTGATTCGCCGCACAGTAAAGGGCATGCTGCCCAAGAACAAGTTGGCTGACCAGCTCATCACTAACCTTTATGTTTATGGTGGTGCAGAGCACAAGCAGCAGGCACAGAGCCCCAAGGCTATCGATATTAACCAGTATAAATAATCACCAAACATGGATACGAAATACATCGCTAATGCATTGGGTCGCCGCAAATGTGCCGTTGCCCGTGTGTATGTCAGCCAAGGTACTGGCAAGATTACCATTAACAAGCGTGACCTTACTGAGTACTTCCCCAGCACAATCCTGCAGTTCGTGGTTAAACAGCCTCTGACTCTGCTCGACGCTGCTGAGAAGTATGACATCAATGTTAACCTCTACGGTGGCGGTTACACCGGTCAGTCTCAGGCTCTTCGCCTGGCTATCGCTCGCGCACTCGTGAAGATTAACGCTGAAGACAAGAAGGCTCTTCGCGCCGAAGGTTTCATGACACGCGACAGCCGCGAGGTCGAGAGAAAGAAACCCGGACGTCCAAAGGCACGTCGTCGCTTCCAGTTCAGCAAGCGTTAATTGCTGTCTTATCTGCTGGAATGCGTCAAGCTGTTTAGTATCTAAATCTGCCTGACTCCTCATGCGCGTATATTATATATAATGTATAGCGACAGGGGACTACTCGCAGGTTGGTTCTAACACAAAGAATTAACAAAGAAAGTAAACAACAAACAAAACAAACAAGAACAATGTCAAGAACTAATTTTGAGACTTTATTGGAGGCCGGATGTCACTTCGGTCACCTCAAGAGAAAGTGGAACCCCGCTATGGCTCCTTATATCTTCATGGAGCGCAACGGCATTCATATCCTCGACCTGCACAAGACTGTGGCTAAGGTTGACGAAGCTGCCGAAGCTATGAAGCAGATTGCCAAGAGCGGTAAGAAAATCCTCTTTGTCGCTACCAAGAAACAGGCCAAGCAATGCGTTGCCGACCTCGCCACCTCTGTAGGTATGCCCTACGTTATCGAGCGCTGGCCCGGCGGTATGCTCACCAACTTCCCCACAATCCGCAAGGCTGTGAAGAAGATGTCAAACATCGACAAGCTCATTGCCGACGGTACTTTCAGCAACCTCTCCAAGCGTGAGATTCTGCAGGTTAGCCGCCAGCGTGCTAAGCTCGAGAAGAACCTCGGCTCTATCGCCGACCTCAATCGCCTGCCCTCTGCACTCTTCGTCGTTGACGTACTGAAGGAGCAGATTGCAGTTCGCGAGGCTAACCGTCTGGGTATTCCCGTGTTCGGTATCGTCGATACCAACAGCAACCCCGACAACATCGACTTCGTAATCCCTGCTAACGATGATGCAAGCAAGAGCATCGAGGTTATCCTCCAGGCTTGCTGTGCTGCCATCAACGAGGGTCTCGAAGAGCGCAAGGCTGAGAAGGCTGACAGCGACGCTGCTGCAGAGCAGGAAGACCAGCCCGTGAAGAAGGGTCGTCGCAGCGGTAAGGCTCGCGAAGCTGAAGCTGAAGTAGAGGAAGCTCCTGAGGCGGAGTAAAAAAAACAGATTAGAGATTAGGGATTAGAGATTAGTGGCATCTGCAAAAGGGAACTGTCAAACCCTATTCCCTAATCCATAATCCCTATTCCAATAATAACTTTTAATTATTATTTGTACTATGGAAGTTACAATGAATGATATCAAAAAGCTCCGTGAGATGACGGGTGCTGGTCTGGCAGACTGCAAGAAGGCTCTGGCAGAAAGCGACGATATGGACGGAGCTGTGGCATACCTGCGCAAGAAGGGTCAGGCAGTTGCTGCAAAGCGTAGCGATCGCGAGGCTGCAGAAGGTTGCGTGCTCGTAAAGGCTGAGAACGGCTTCGGTGCTATCATCGCACTCAAGTGCGAGACCGACTTCGTAGCTAACAATGCCGACTTTGTGGCTCTCACCAAGCAGATTCTCGATGCTGCCGTTGCTGCAAAGTGCAAGACTCTCGACGAGGTGAAGGCTCTGCCTATGGGCGAAGGAACCGTTCAGGACGCAGTTACTGCTCGCAGCGGTATCACTGGCGAGAAGATGGAACTCGACGGCTATTGCACCATCGAGGGCGAAAACATCGCTACCTACAACCACATGAACCGCAACGGACTCTGCACCATGCTCAACCTGAGCAAGAAGGTAGAGGACGAGACAGTCGGCAAGAACATCGCTATGCAGATTGCAAGTGCTTCTCCCGTGGCTATCGACGAGACAGGTGTTCCTCAGAGCGTTAAGGACAATGAGTTTGCTGTTGCCATTGAGAAGTCAAAGGCTGAGCAAGTGCAGAAGGCTGTAGAGGCTGCCATCAAGAAGGCTGGCTTCAACCCCGCACACTTCGACAGCGAAGACCACATGGAAAGCAATCAGGCCAAGGGTTGGATTACAGCTGAGGACGTTGCCAAGGTGAAGGAAATCATCGCAACTGTATCTGCTGAGAAGGCTGCAAACCTCAATCCCGCAATGATTGAGAACATTGCAAAGGGTCGTGTGAACAAGTTCCTCAAAGAGAACTGCCTGATGAGTCAGGAGTACATCTGGGACAAGAACCTTACCGTTGCCTCTTATCTTCAGAGCATCGATAAGGAACTGACAGTCACCGACTTCAAGCGCTTCACTCTCCGCGCAGAGTAATCGCAAACGATACTGATTCGGTAATGCCTCATGAGCCAAAAGCTTGTGAGGCATTTTTGTTTGCAACTAAGCGTGGATAGTTGGCAAACATAACGTGTGTAGTTTGCAAACTTCACGAGCGTAGTTGCGATGGGCGAAGTGAGAAAGTGGGAAAGTGTCTTATGGACAGGAAGCGAAATGGACGGTAACACGACAACTCTATAAGATTATTATTAGAGTTATAATTATTTATTATAATTATAATATTAATTATTATATAATATCTGTTTAGATATTATCTTCTCCTTCCTTTTTACCATAAAAAGCTATTCCTGTCCATAAGACACTTTCCCACTTTCTCACTTTTATGGTAAAAATATGCGGAGTATGGAAAGTTTTTCGTACCTTTACACCCGAAATGTACGTTGAAAACGTAAAATGAAGATATTCGGCATAGGAATGAATTACGCGGCACACAATAAAGAGCTGCAAAATTCGTTATTAAATATAGAGAGACCTGTGGTCTTCACGAAGGCGGAGTCCGCGTTGCTGACGCGAGGCATGCCGTTCTTCATCCCTGCTTACACGAAGCGCTGCGACTATGAGACAGAGCTCTGTGTACGCATTAACCATTTGGGCAGGAGCATACCCGAGCGCTTTGCCCATCGCTACTACGACAAGGTGACTGTGGGCATCGACTTCACAGCTCGCGACCTGCAGACGAGATTGCGAGAGAAGGGGCTGCCATGGGACCTCTGCAAAGGCTTCGACGGAAGCGCTGCCATCGGCAAATGGATGCCGCTCTCTCACTACAGGAAAGGCATTCAGGAGTTGCAGTTTCACTTGCTCCGTAACGGAGAAAAGGTGCAGGAAGGCTGTACGGCAGACATGCTCTTCGGAGTGGACAAACTGGTGAGCTTCATCAGCCAATTCTTTACACTCAAGACGGGCGACATCATCTTCACAGGCACGCCTGTAGGTGTGGGACCAGTCAACGTAGAAGACCATCTAGAAGGCTACCTTGAAGGAGAAAAGGTACTGGAGTTCAATGTAAAATAAAAGCCCCCCTTTAGGGGAACAAATACTTAACTCGTATGAAACGAATTTATACCATATGCCTGATGCTTGCTGCTTTGACGCAGGGCATCATCGCACAACAAGAAAAGGAGTTGGCGTTTACCAGCCTCGACTGGAACGAGATGCAGATTGACTCCGTTCTGCCCGTCTATACGGAGGTTGTACCTCTTGAGACCGACTACAGGACACACACCTACACCGTCTCCCTGCTCTACCCAGAGTACGCTCCGCTAAGCGGCAAGGAAGCACAGGTGGCAGAACAATTCGACAGCCTCCTGAGCGAAACGATTGACGTTGAGACGTTTGTCGGAGTGGAACGTGGCAAGGGTTTGCTCGACATCTCCTTCATCCCCATCCGTCGTCAGGGCACAAAGTACGAGAAGCTCATCAGCGCACAAATCGTCATCAATGCCAACTCGAGCGGAAGGCTCAACGCCCCAAAGCAAGAAACAGCAAGCGAAGGGCGCTATGCCGCCAACTCCAAGTTGGCAAGTGGCAAATGGGTAAAGGTAAGCATCACGGAGGACGGACTCTATCAGTTCTCTCGTGCCTCACTCAAGAAGATGGGCTTCACCAATCCCGACAACGTACACCTCTACGGCTACGGCGGCCACCTTTTGCCCGAACTGATTCGCCAAGGCACGCATCACGATGATATGGTAGAAGTGCCGCTTTACTACAACAGTCAGACAGACAGCTGGCTCTTCTGGGGCAACGGCTTGATATCTTGGGACGGGGACTCACGTACAATCAACGCCTATGCTCGCAAAGCCTGCTACTTCCTTACACAGGAAGACGCTCCTTCAACAATGGAGACACTTCCCTCCCCCAGCGCCACGCCATCCCATACATACGGCGCGACAAGGGCACACACCCTCTACGAGAAAGACGAGTACGCATGGCACTACTTCGGACGTCACCTCTTTGATGGCGAGAACTATGCCAACAATAACTCCCATAACTATTCCCTCTCTGCCATCGACCCCGCTGGCAATGGGAAACTGACCGTAGTCTTCACCGGCTCGGAATCTACGTCAAACACAGTCAACGTCACCATCAACGGAAATGCGGCAGGTTCCCTCACCGTAACACCGCCAGGAGACTATGTATATGCCACTTCGACAACACGAGTCTTTGACTTGGCCGAGCAAGGCACACCAGCCACACTCAACATCAATCTTCGTGCAGAATCAGGTAAGAAAGCACGCCTGGACTATCTCGCATACAGTTACGACCGCAAACTCAGCACTGCAGCGAAAGGCTTCATCGACTTTACCAGTGTCAACGCCGCTCCAACTACATTCAAAATCACAGGCACCAACGTGAAAGTCATCCGCACAGGCAGTGTAGGAGTGAAGGATGCTCTGGTAGAAGGCACACAAGACGGAAGCACCTATATAGTCAACGTTGATAATGGCGGCGAACACTTCGTGGCATTCAACACGGCAGCCTCTTTCCCCGAACCTGCCATCGTTGGAGATGTTGCCAATCAGAACTTGCACGCCCTCGACAACCTTGATATGGTGATTATCATACCGACTAGCGGCAAGCTACTCTCCGAGGCACAACGTCTGGCAAACGCACATCTGCAATACGACGGGTTGAAGGTTGGCATTGTTCGTGCAGACCAAATCTATAACGAATTCTCCAGCGGCACTCCCGACCCGACAGCCTATCGTCTCTTCATGAAGATGCTCTACGACAAGGCTGCCAGCAGTGATGTGGCTCCCAGATATCTCCTGCTCTTTGGCGACTGTGCTTGGGACAATCGCATGCTCTCAACAGCATGGCGTAATGACAATCCCGACGATTACCTGCTCTGCTACGAAAGCGAGAACAGCTTTAGCGACACCAAGAGCTATGTCATGGAAGACTACTTCGGACTGCTTGACGATGGCGAAGGCAACAATCCACTTCGCGAGAAAAGTGACATCGGCATCGGACGCTTCCCCGTCTCACAAATTACCGACGCCAAGACTATGGTGGACAAGAGTATTGCCTTCATGAGCAATCAAAATGCCGGCCCTTGGAAGAACCTCGTTTACGTGCTGGGTGATGATGGAGACCAGAACGAACACATGAAGTACGCCAACAACGTGGCAGAGAGCGTCATCTCCAAGTACCCGAAGATGGAAGTACATAAAATCATGTGGGATGCATATACTCGTGTCAGCTCCACCAACAGCAACACTTACCCCGAAGCCACAGCTCAAATTAAGAAGCAGATGGCTGACGGCTCTTTGGTGATGAACTACACAGGCCATGCTGGTGCACACGGTTTCAGCCATGAATACGTGCTGCTGCGCGAAGACTTCGAGACGATCAAGAGCACAAAGTTGCCTCTGTGGGTCACCTGTGCTTGCGACGTCATGCCTTTCGATTCGAACATTAGCAACCACGGCGAAACAGCTGTACTCAATCCCACAGGTGGTGCCCTTGCCTTCTACGGAACCACACGTACCGTCTTTGCCAGCCAGAATTACAACATGAATCGCTACTTCATGCAATACCTCTTTGCTCGCAGCACCACAGGAAACAAGGAACGCAATCGCCTTGGCGATGCCATCAGACTGGCCAAGAACAGCATCATCAGCGACGGTCGCGAAGCAGGTTATCTGGAGAACAAGTTGCAATATGCTCTTCTTGGCGACCCCGCCCTCATCATGGGAAACCCCATACAGAATATCATCGTGGATAAGATAAACGACCAAGAGGTAAACGGCTCCCCTATTCCTCTCAAGGCTGGTGAGCGGGTAAAGTTACAGGGACATATCGAGCAAGCAGACGGCACAATCATGACGGACTTCAATGGCATCATCCACACAAGACTCTTTGACAATCTGGAGACTATCGTTTGCCGCAACAATGCCGGAGCCACCGAAGCATTCACCTTCACCGACCGCAATGCAATGCTCTACGAGTCACAGGACAGCGTGCAAGCTGGACAGTTCAGCGAAGAGTTCATCATTCCCATTGACATCAACTTCTCGGGTGAGCCTGGCAGACTCGTATTCTATGCCATCAACAACGAAGGGAACATTGAAGCCAACGGTTACAATGAAGACATTCCATTGGGAGGCATTGTGGATAATACCGACTTCGACAAGGACGGCCCTCAAATCTTTGCTTATCTCAATGATGAAGACTTCCAGAACGGTGGGACAGTCAACGCGACACCGCTCTTCGTAGCACAACTTACAGATGCCAGCGGCATCAGTTCCAGCGGCAACGGCATCGGCCACGACCTCACGCTTTGCATTGATAACAGAAGCGACCTGACCTATAACATCAACGAATACTATGCACACGAGTTTGGTGACTTCACACATGGCACTGTTGCCTACAACATCCCGCAACTCGAGAATGGCTCGCACAGTCTCACCTTCCGTGCTTGGGACGTACTGAACAACACCAATCATACTAGCCTTGACTTTGTCGTTGATGACGGAATAACAACAAACATCGTTCGTCTCATGGCAAGCCAGAACCCTGCCATTACAAGCACAAACTTCATGGTAAGCTATGACTTGCCTGGCAGTGATTGCGACTTTGTTGTCGAGGTCTTCGACTTCTCAGGTCGATGCATCTGGATGCACGAGGAGAGCAGTTCTGGCGAAAGAGGCGTCTATACTGTCACATGGAACCTCACCAATGGAGCAGGTGCTAAAGTTGATACTGGCATCTATCTTTATCGCTGCCGAGTTAGGTGCGGACAGAGCAAATGGACATCAAAGACACAAAAAATCATGGTGCGGAACAATAAATAAGCTCCCTGCGCAGTTATTATAGAGTATGAAAGCACAAAGAATCATCCGCATCCTGCTGCTACTCATTGTTTGCAGCACAGAAGTTGTCCTTGCGCAGGACAAGCAGAATATGTTCAACCCTGTGAACACCAGCGTAACATCTCTTGCTATCGCTCCAGATGCCCGTGCAGGTGCCATGGGTGACATCGGTGCAGCCACCGAAGCCGATGTCAATTCGCAATACTGGAACCCTGCCAAGTATCCTTTCAACATTGCTCGTGCTGGTGTAGGTGTCAGCTACACACCATGGCTGCGCAAGTTGGTCAACGATATCAATCTTGCCAACATGGCTGGTTTCTATCGCATTGGCGACTACAGTGCCGTACATGCTTCTCTGCGTTACTTCAGCCTTGGCGAAGTTTATCTGGCAGACATGGACGACATGACCATCAAGCCTTATGAGATGGCTATTGATGCAGGCTATAGCCGCATGCTCAGCGAGACTTTCTCTATGGGTGTTAACTTGCGCTTCATCCTTTCAGACATCAAGTACGACTATACTGCGGAGAGCAGTGCAGGCAAAGCCTTTGCTGCCGATATTGCCATGTACCGATTAGGTTACTTTATGGCAGGCAACCGTGAGTGCAGCCTCGGCTGGGGTATCAACATCAGCAACATCGGTTCGAAGATTTCCTATGGTGGTAGTGACAACTCCGAGTTCATCCCCACCAATCTTCGTATTGGTCTCAACTTCACCATTCCTTTCAATGAGTACAACAAGTTCAGCATCGGTGCAGACCTGAACAAACTTCTTGTGCCCACATACCCAAAGCAGGACGAAGGCGAGGCAGACGAGGACTACGAGGAACGAGTGCAGAAGGACTACTACGATGTTTCCTCCATTGCAGGCATTTTCAAGAGTTTTGGCGATGCGCCCAATGGTTTCAAGGAAGAGATGCAGGAGATTCAGTGGAGCCTTGGTGCAGAATATACCTACAACGACCGCTTCATGCTTCGTGCAGGTTATCATCACGAGGCAGAGAACAAGGGTAATCGTAAATACTTCACTGTCGGTGCAGGCTTCCACATGAGCGTCTTCACCATTGATGCTTCCTACGTCTTCTCTACAGCACAGACAAACCCGCTGGACCAAACGATGCGCTTCTCGCTTGGCTTCGACCTTGATGGTATGCGCGACCTCTTTGGAAAGATGAGGAGAAGATGAGCAAGATAAGAGTCGGCTTGGGTTATGACGTCCATCAACTTGTAGAGGGACGCGAGTTGTGGCTTGGCGGCATACGCTTCGAGCATTCGAAGGGGCTGCTTGGGCACAGCGATGCCGACGTTCTTATCCATGCTATCTGTGATGCCCTGCTTGGCGCTGCCAACATGCGCGACATCGGTTACCATTTCCCTGATAATAGCGAGGACTTCCATAACATTGACAGCAAGATTCTTCTGCGTAAGACGGTGGAGCTCATCGCAACTAAAGGCTACAAGGTCGGCAACATTGATGCCACCATTTGTGCAGAACGTCCGAAGTTGAAAGCACGCATTCCCGAGATGCAACAATGCTTGGCAGAAGTAATGGGCATTGACATCGACGATGTCTCCATCAAGGCTACCACCACAGAAAAGCTTGGCTTTACTGGTAGAGAAGAAGGCATTTCTGCCTACGCCACCGTGCTCATCGAGTCATGAAGGACCGCATTGAGTACATCGACTTGGCGAAGGGTATCTGCATCCTGCTTGTTGTCCTCGACCACATCGCCAATGAGGGTTACTTCTCTGCAGGCGATTATCCCCTGAACGAAGTTTTCGAACAGATGCGGATGCCGCTATATTTCATTCTCTCCGGTCTCTTCTTCAAGGACTATCAAGGCGGCATACGCGAGTTCCTGCTTCGCAAGACGAACCGCATCCTCGTGCCCTACCTCTTTTTCATCATTCTCTTAAGGACGGTATCCTGGCTGGTTCAGCATTACACTGACTTTGCTTCTACGGGCACCAACATTGCAGCCATCTGGGGACCATTGTGGTTCCTGCGTTGTCTCTTCTTTATGAATGTCATTTTTGCTGTGACGTACTATGGCATTCGCTGGTTCAAGGTAGGCCCAATTGCTTCGGAAGTGTTACTGGGAACAGTCATGTTTGTGCTTGGCATTATAGGTTATCACCTCGGCAACCTGCATCTTAACTTTGGTACAGCAGTGACGTGTATGCCTTTTCTATGGTCAGGATTCATCCTAAACCGAAAGCTGCACCTCTTGCAGAGGAGGTTCCCATGGTGGTTGGCACTCCCGATGGCACTGGTTATGTTTGTGATGGTTTACTATCTGTATGTAGGCGAGAACTTCTTCTACAGCAACACTTACAACAGTCCTTTGCCTATGCTATACATTGCGGGCTTCTCTGGAACACTAGCCGTCCTGCTGCTTAGCAGCATCATCAAGTGGTTGCCCGTCATCTCGTACATTGGCCGCTACTCTCTCATCGTGCTCTGCACACACCAGACAATTGTGACGCTCCTTGTCGCCGCACTCCATTTCTTCCCGCAGGAACAGCAAAGAGACACCCTGCACAGCCTCATCTTCCTTGCCATAACCATCGTTGGCTCAATGGCATTCTGCTGGCTCCTGAGCAGATACCTGCCTTGGTTCACAGCCCAGAAAGACTTGATTAAAGTAAACAAGCAGTAGAGTTTCCAAACTAAGCGTGGCTAATTAGCAAACTAGACGTGGCTAATTGGCAAACTAGGCGTGGCTAATTGGCAAACTAGGCGTGGCTAGTTGAGCAACTAGCCTAGTTACCTTCAGAAGTCAGGCTGTAGGGAGCGTCCTTCTTGGCAGTTCCCAGTTGCTTGTTCGGCTTGTCGGACATCTGCAATTGGAGTGTCCCACCAGCCGTCAACTCGCTGTAAGTAATATAATTACGAGAGAGAGGATGACCATTCAGGCTGCGACTTTCGACATACACGTTGTCCTTCGAGTTGTCCTTTGCCTCGATGACGAACTGCTTTCCATTCTCCATCGTGATGGTTGCACGCTGGAAGACGGGACTGCCAAGCACATACTGGTCGGTTCCAGGCGTAACCGCATAAAGTCCAAGAGCAGAAAGGACGTACCACGAACTCATGCCGCCTTGGTCCTCATCGCCTGGGAAGCCGTCGGGAGTGCTGTTGTAGAGGCGCTCCATAATCTGCCTAACCCAATACTGAGTCTTCCACGGCTGACCTGCATAACTGTAGAGATAAGGCATGTGCTGAATGGGTTGATTGCCATGAGCATATTGTCCCATGTTTGCTATCTCCATCTCCGTCATCTCATGAATCTTGCCGCCATACCAGCCGGGCTTAATCGTGCTGGGTTGCGAAAAGACGCTATCCATCTTCTGACATAAGGCTTCATCGGAGCCGAACAAGTTGATGAGACCTTGCACATCGTGGAAAACGCTCCAGATATAGTGCCAAGCGTTGCCCTCAGTATACGGTCCGCCCCAAACAAGAGGGTCGAAAGGCTCGTACCATTTGCCGTCTTTTCCTCTTCCGCGGAAGAACTTTGTCTCTGGATCCCACAGATTCAAGTAGTTACGGAGCACGCGACCAAAGACTTGTTCGTAGAACTTATTGCCACAACTGCGAGCCAAAGTCCATGCACACCAGTCGTCGTAAGCATACTCAAGCGTTTGCGTGACGCTTCCGTGAGACTCTGGGAAAGTCACATAACCCAGTTGCCAATACTCTTTCCAGCCGGCTCGTCCGTTAGCGCCGCCCATCGGACCTTTGTTCATCGCCTCATGAGCGTATGCAGCCAAAGCGGAATCCGGGTCGAAAGAACGTATCCCTTTAGCCCAAGCATCTGCAAGAAGCGAGATGCTATGGTTGCCGCACATGCCTCCGGTTTCGCCCGGGCAAGACCACGCAGGCAGCCATCCAAACTGCTTTTGCGCATCGAGTAAGGCTTGCATGTAGCGACCTTGCTGCGTAGGATGCAGGATGTTGGTCAAGGGGAACTGGCTGCGGAAGGTGTCCCAAAAGCCGTTATCGGTCAGCATATAGCCCTCGTGAATCTTCCCATCGTAAGGACTATAATAATAAGGTGTGCCATCCGAGCGAATCTCATAGAAGTGACGAGAGAAAAGATTTGCCCTGAACAGACAACTATAGAAGGTGCGCAACTGCTCGTCGCTGCCTCCTTCCACAAGAATCCTGTTCAGCAAAGCGTTCCAAGTCTCGAAGCCTCGTTTCTTTGTTTGCTCGAGGTTCTTGTCTGCACCAAGTTCCGACTGCCAATTCTGCCAGGCTTGTTCCTCGGAGATATAGCTGCTAGCGGCCCTCGCCTGCACCTTACTTCCTGCCTTGAACTTGAGATAACAACCATACTTCTTGCCCTTGCCGTCCTTCTCTTTAGGGAAAGTCTGCTTTTGCTCCCCTTCCCAAATGCCGTAATCAAGTATCGGCTGGTCGAACTGAACGACAAAATAGCAACGGAAGTTCTCGCTGTGATTGACGAAACGCTGGTTGTTCACCCATCCCGTCACCTGTCTCTTTTCTGGATTGACATGGATCTCCGACTGCTCAGTGTAGCCGTCGATGATGAGGAAAGCGTCCTCTTTCTTCGGATAGGTGAACCGGAAATGTACGCCTCGCTCGGTGGGAGCCATCTCGGTGCAGATGCCGTTGTCGAATGTGACACGATAATAGTGCGGATGCCCCTCTTCCTTGCAATGACAGAAGGGCGCCCCGCGTTTGTCAGGATCAACCTCCAACGTCCCTGTCTCCGGGAAGAACGTATAGACGGCATAGTCGCTCACCCAAGGCGAAGGCTGATGGCTCTGCCCGAAACCTCTTACCTGGTCAGAGTCATAAAGGTATTTAAATCCTTCTCCATTAGGTCCTGTCTGCGGCGTCCACATGTGCTGAGCATATGGCATTGCAGTCGCAGGGAAGGTATTGCCGTGAGAGAGGCCAAAGTTCGAGTGCGTGCCCTGCAACGTATTTACATAGCGAACCAAGTCAGGTTGGCTTGCCGCGCCCATCGACGAAGCACAGAACAAAAGTCCACAGAGGGTGGAGAACAATCTCATTTTCTATCTGGTTTTTACTTTATCAACACTTTTCTTCCGTTAGTGACGACGATTCCCTTGTAGTCTTTACCCACGCGTTGGCCGGCAAGGTTATAGGTCGCACCATTCGCTTTGGAAGCAGAAACGAGGCTGATGCCATCAGGATCTACGCCAGGAGTGAACGTCACCTTGTAGTTGTTGTTATAACCATACTCGCCGACGCCGTTGGCGTACTGGTACTTGTTGCCATACTCATCTCCTCCGTCAGCAAAGAATTCGAGGGTCTTTGTCACGTTCTGATTGAACCATTCGCTCTTGATGAACTCTCTTCCTTCACCCCAGTCGAGCACCCAATGCCCACCGCCTCGGTTCTCCAGGGGAACCCAGTCCCATGCTGTATCGTCGTGCTGCCAGCCATCAGCCGTGTCGTAGATGGTCGAGCAGAAGCCCATGTAGGTCAGCGACTCACTTGATTCGACCTCGACACGCATGACTTTAATGGAAGAAGTCAATCCCTCGATAGCATGAATATCCCAGCCCGATGACGGGAACGACTGAGTGAAGACCTCGCCGTCGCAGTTGATGGTGAGCGTCATGCTGTGGATGCCTTCGCCACCACCGCCGCTGCTTGTCGTGAAGCTTACCTTGTAATCCGCTCCGCCATTGTTGTATAGAATGTCATTTCCTGAGCCGTCTTGTCCCTTGACATAGAATTCGAAAGTCTTCGACTTATTGTTGCTAAGCCACTCCTCCTCTACGATTTCGAATCCCTCCTTGCCGAAGTCGAGCATCCAATAACCGCTGCCTGATTGATTTAACGACATTGCGCGCCACTCGTTGCTGCCGGAGGGACCGCCGTTCTCCGTGTTGTACATCGTGCCGACTACGTTCACGCTTTGCACACCTTCTGAGGTCCAGACCTCAGCCTTCATTATCTTCAGGGAGGTTGTCTGTCCTTCGAGGTTCAGTGTCGGCTGATTCTCGTGTTCGAAATACACTTCATAAGGCTCGCCGCCGTTGTGTTTGAGCGTCAATATCACACTGTAAATCTCATCCTGCAACACGTTTTCCATGAGGGTGAAGCGGAACTTGCTGCTTTCTTTATTCTTTCCCAAGAAGATGTACTCCCCGTCAACTACGACCTGATAATGTGCTTCGAGGATATAGACTCTATTGGGTTTCAAGCCGTTTGTCACGTTAATTCCCACTATGTCGGTATAGCAAAACATCTGGTTGCCTCCCTCTTGGTCGAGATGAGTAGCATTTATTCGGCTCCAGCCGCCTTCCGGTTCTTGTCCCTCTTCATAGACTCTGTATTGAAGACTCACGTCGTTCGTCTTCACGCCTTCAGCCTTATAGAACAACAAAGCGAACTGATCGATGCAGAGCGAACTGAGTTGTCCCAGTTGATCCTCAGGTACGCGATCTCCAGCACCATTGAAATTATAGACTCGATCCTCGCCATCAAGGCTAAAAGTCAAGCCTGCAGTAATTCCGTCGAGGAACTTAATCTTCCAATCTGTGCTTTCGCCTGTAGAGAAAGTCACTTTGTAGTTTGCTCCGCCATTGTTATAGAAGGTATCATTGCCGAAGTAGTCCTTTGCCTTCACATAGAACTCGAAGGTCTTCGTCTTGTTCTTCCCAATCCAATCCTCGTTAACGAGTTCCACGCCTTCTCCGAAATAGAGCATCCATCGGCCATTACTCTTGTATTCCATATTGAATTCGCGCCACTCATCACCACTCGGACCGCCGTTTGTGGAGTACATCGTCCCGCAGAAAACGACGTCGGAAACAGATTCGACAGCCTGCACTTCTATCTTTTCGATAATCAGGGACGTGGTTTGTTCGTCGGTCAAGTCAACGACAGGGAAGTCTTCAGCAGGGATTTCCTGGTTGAAGGCCTCGCCTCCATTGAGTCTGATGGTCAGTATCAGGTTCTTTATTGGCAGGGAAGCCCCTCCTTTCGAAAAGAGAATCTTGTAGTCCAAGCCGCCGTTGTTGCAATAGATATCATTGCCCGAGCCGTCTTGTCCCTTGACATAGAACTGGAAAGTTCTGGGCGAATTACCCATCTCTTCGTCGATGAGGTCGATACCGTCGCCAAGTCTGAGCACCCACTTGCCACCGCCTCGATTGTCCAAGTCGAAGGTGCGCCAGCCATCATCGGGTCTCAAACCATTCGCCGTCTTGTACATCGTGGCACTAAAGACCACGTTATTTACCGTTCCAGCGGCTTGAACTACGATTTGTTTGATTACCAAAGACGTGGTTGGGTCCTCGGAGAAATCAATGTCTGGCTCGCCTTCAGCAGAGAATGACACATTTTCAAAGTCCCCACCATTACGGCTCATCGTTATAGTGAAGCCCTGTATTTCATCGGCTTTTGCACTCCATGCGAATGCGAAGAGCGCCATTAGAAGAGTAAGGATTCTGGTTTTCATATGCAACTAGTTTAAGTTAATATCATATATATTTCTGCGACAAAGATACAAAGAAAATCATAACTACCAACTTTTCCTACGGAAAATTTGAAGGAAGTCCGTGTTTTTTCTTTCAACGACACAAGAGAGGTTTATAAACAAAGCGTGCTTAGTCGGAAAACTAAGCACGTTATGTTGGTCATCATAACACGTTATGTTTGCAATCATAACACGTTATGTTTGGCATCGTAACACGTTATGTTTTCAGGTTTAACACGCCACCTGAAAATCAACGACTTGTAGAGACTCCCTTTTCTACTTGATATTCGGTTCCTCGAGGCCAAGTCCTTTCTTCTTGTCAACGACCTTCAGGACGAAGCCAAGCAAGAGGGCTGCGACTCCCAGACAAGCCAACATTACAAGCGGAGCAGTATAGTCGAACTTGGTTGGGTCGTCAACTCC
>JAFYYO010000365.1 GCA_017557475.1 Bacteroidaceae bacterium | reverse complement strand
TTTACTTCGGATGCAACCATGCCAAGCAGCACAAAAGCTGCCAGAGTACATTTCTTTAATCGATTCATTTGTGAGATGTGTTTTGTTATTTCGGTTGCGAAGTTACAAATAATTAAGGAATGGGCATAGTAATTCGCGAGAAATTCCTTATAAAGGAATATTTTTCGATGTTTTTCCTCTAAAAGATTGAAGTAACGAAGGATTTCGAACTCGTTTTTAGAACATTTTCAGCAAAAGTCCTCAACTCGGCAAAGCAAATTCTTCGACATTTTGTCCCGTTTTCCATAAAATGTGAGGTTTGTCAAGATTTTGGCAAAAACTTAGCCTCAGAGAATCGCGTATTTGGAGGCGAGACGAGTGGAGGCTGAATTTTCTCGATTCTTGGAGCGCATAAGGTTTTGCTCATAATCAGCGACTTAAGCAGTCGAGCGCATAAGTATGACAGCATAAAGTGGGGAATCACACGTGTTTTATGCGGAAATTAAACGTGTTTAATCGGTCAACATAACGTGTTATGTTTGGAAACGCAACCTGTAATGTTGAAAAAAACTCCGTTTTGAGGCTCAAAATTAGACTCGAGGAAAAAATCTTTACAAAATTTTTCGTCTTTTCACGAAGCACTTTTTAGGGTGTTTTGTCAAACTTTTTCCAGGCTCATACATACAAAAACATCCAGCCACGACAAACGCGACTGGATGAGAAAACCCCAATCGATTCTGTGCTTATCGCCTTTGAACGGGCTTTCCGCTAAGGTCTGTCTCGCGTTCCCCATCAGTAATGATGACGCTAGAACCCTCGAGCATCTTGCGGAAAGAATGCTTCTCCCCTGCCCTCTCCAAAGCCGATGGGGACTTGATACCCGTTACATCCGGAAGCAAGAGGAGCAGCTGATACTCGGCTTCTGTAATAGGAATGACGGTTCCATGCCTGGGAGTAAAGGCGCCTTGAGTAGTTGTGTTCTTGCGGAAGGTGAACTGGAAGAGGTCAGGCGACGAGCAGAATTGGTAATGTCCGTTCAAGTAGCAGTCGTACATAAGTATCCAATCGTCGCTATCAATCAAGCGGAAGATGCCTGCTCCCTCTACCGCTTCTGTGGTCTGTTGCAGGGTTCCCGATGGATTGCTCCACTGAGTGCCTTCCTCTCCTGCAGGGACTGTGAGGCTGCTAGCCGTTACTTGACAGATGCCGCCAGCGCCTTCGTTCTTGTAGAAAGCGTGATAAAGGCCGTCGTTCTCGTTGTAGACGATGTCCATATCTATGGTAGCGCCGCCTCTGTCGTAGAAGTAAATGGGCTCACCCTCCAGGTCTGTAAAGTCCTCATTTGCATAGGCATAGAAGACTTTGTCGTAGCCCACCACTCCATCATTCGTGAGAATCGAGAAATAGACGAGATACTTGCCTGCAACAGGGTCGTAGATAGTCTCAGGAGCCCACACGCGAGTGACGTTGGCGAAGTATGTTCCTGCGTATCTTGTGGGGAAGTGAACGGTGCTGCAAGTCCAGTTGATGAGGTCGTTGGAACGCATGAGCACCATACCTCTATTGCTGCTCCATCCGAGTGCGGAACGCATATCGGTAGCCACCATATAGAAGCATCCGTCCTCGCCTCGCAGGATATGTGGGTCGCGAAGGCCGTTCATAATGGTGTTCCCTTCTGCAGTAAACACAGGCTTACCCTCGTTGATGACGGTATAGTCGTAGCCGTTATCAGAGACTGCATAGTAGATGTTCTCGTCGGAATTGCTGGGGAAGAAGGCGAAGAGGTAGTGCGAATATGGGCTGTCCTTCTGGTGAACATAGACGTCGAAGGCCTTTGTGGCACTCTCCTCTCCAATCGTTAGAGTAGCAGTAAGGGTGACGTGTTGGCGAGTCTCCTCAGGTATGCCGACAACCTTTCCTGCGTTGGAAAGCAGATCTGTATTGTCGGATTGCCAAGTAATGGTAGAGCCAAATGCGCCTTTGGTGGGCAGCGTGACGCCTTCATACAGGTTGTTGATGCTGCTGGGAAGAGTCAGAGCCTCGAAGTCCATGCTGATGAACCCCTGATTGCCAAGGTTGTTCAGGGCTTCTGCCTTAGCCGCAAGTTCGGCCAACTCATCGGAACTAATGGCTTTGTTGTAGATGGTGAAGTCGGCATAAAGTGCGTCCTTGAGGTAGGCATCACCGTCATAGCAACTACGACCCAGGTAGTTCATAATCAGCAGGTTCAAGTCAGCAGGGTGCTTGCTTATGTTTGTATTACGATTCTTCTGCTGACCGTTCACATAGAGAGAGCCTGTGTTGCCGTCCTGAACATAAGTAACATTCACCCACTCGCCTTGAGCAATAGGCATAGCAGCAGAGACGCCGCTCTCTCCACTCCAGTTCGTCGGCGAGATAGCATAGCGAGTATCCTTTGCACTCAAGAAGAGATAGCCCTGACTGGAACTCCTGGCAAAGCACCAAATGAAGTTGCCTGCACCTGAGACGGAAGTTGTCGTGGGAACATAAAGCGTGGTGCTGATAGAGAAAGACTCGTCGAGTTTGCTCATAACACCCGCGAAATCGGCGCCAAAGTCGAAGTATCCGTCTGAACTACCCAGGTTGAGAACAGGAGTAGAGCCAAAGTTCGTCAAGACAGCTCCATTCTTCAAGGTACCGGTAAACTGCTCCTGAGCATCACTGAGAGTAGAGAAGTCGAAGGCAACGGGAAATGTCACCTCATCCGTTTCCTGCTGTGGACGGGCATCGGAGAGCATCTTCACCTCTGCTTCTGTGAGTGCTTTCGAGTAGATACGGAAGTTGTCCATCATGGTGTTGGTCATATAGGCATCGCCAGAATAAGGCGAACGTCCCAGCCAACTCTGGGTAACACTGGAAGCGAACTCAGAAGGATGAATGGATGTGGTGACCGAACCTTTGCGGACACCATCAACATAAATGACACAGGAACTGCCATTCTGCACAACAGTAACCGTGTGCCATTCGCCTTCACGAAGTCCCTGATTGGAGTGTGCCATGTAGGCATTCGAGTTCTTAATCTCGTAATACCAGTCGCCATTGCCAGCCTTATTGACCAGAGCGGTGTATTGATTCGTGCCGTTACTCAAAGCCCAAGCCCAGCAATAGCTGTTCAACGAGTTCGTGAGGTCCACGTTAATGTCGAGGGAAATGGTGTAGTCGCCACTAAGTTGTCCCAGCACTTCGCGAGCCATTTGTGAGCCTAAGTCCAGATAACCCTGATTGTTACCAGTCGAGAGAACACGGTTGCCGTCTTCAAGAGTAACGAATGAGGCCGAGCCTTTCAATGTAGCGGCGTAAGTTCCGCTGTCATCTCCATTATTAGTAAAACTGTAGCAGACTATAAGATTGCTAATATCTTCAACGGAATCAGCTGCCTGTAGAGGCATAAAAACGCTGGCAACAAAGGCACAGCAAAGCATCAAAGTAATGGTTCTTTTCTTCATAATCGGCTTTAAAGGTATAGTGTTAGCGCTACAAAGGTACGAATAAGCACGAGATTTTCCAAATTATTTGAGAAAATCCAAGCTATGTTGTAATTCTTTTGTACCTTTGTACCTGAAAACAATAAAACAGGTCGCTTATCAAAGCAATTAAATACATATTCCGCTTTCTCGTTGGCTTGCTGGCGATTATCTATTTGAGCCTGCTTCTGCTGACGTCCATTCCGTCTTTCCAAAGGTGGAGTGCAGGCGTCGCATCCCATTACCTGGAGGAAAAGGTGGGCAGCAGAGTCAGCATCAACAACCTGAAGCTAAACATGTTAGGTCGCATCGTTCTGGATAATGTAAAGCTTTACGACAAACGCGACACCTTGATGCTTCAGGCCTCTCGAATTGCTGCGAAAATCGATTTGATGCCCCTCATCGAGAAGAAAATCCGCATCTCTGGAGCCCAACTCATCGGCACGAAAGCCAAAATCTACAAGGACGGCGACGGACCTTTCAACTTCCAGTTCCTCGTAGATGCTTTTTCGTCGAAGGACACGACCTCTACCCCACTCGACCTCGCCATTGGTGCTTTGGTTGTGAGGAGAGGAGATGTATGGTTCGACAAGACCCCCTCTAACTCCCACCTAAAGGGGGAGAACAAGGGCGAGAATGCTTCGGGGCATAAAGTCTCCCCTTTAAGGGGAGATTTAGAGGGGTCCTTCGACCCCAATCACCTGCATCTGAGCGACTTAAGTCTGACAGCAAGAGTGCATTTCAAGAAGCCTGATTCGCTTGCAATCGACCTCAGGAACCTATCTTTCAAAGAACAAAGTGGGCTCGACCTCAAGCATCTTTCCTTCGAAGCGGAGGTTGGGAAAAACCAAACGACAGTTCGAGATTTGCAAATCAAACTGCCGAATTCAGCTTTAACTCTCGCTCAACTCAACGGAAATGTTGGGCTAAAGTCTTTCAAAAAAAAGGAGGACTTGATGAAGACACTAGGGTTGGAAGGAAACATAACAGGTTATGTTTGCCCTCGTAACGTGGAATGTTTGGCTCCGCAACTGCAGTCGTTTAGCGACGTCATTAACCTCTCGACCGAATTCAATTTGGCAAACAATATCCTGCGACTGCCCAACCTCTCTGTCAAGGACAACAACGGCAACATTTCCCTCGTTTGTGATGCGACGATTCAGGACATCAAGGCTGGTCCCTCGGTGTTTGCCGACATCGAAGAACTGCGGACTGGAGCGGGTTTGCAGCAGTTCCTGACTGAAAATCTGCAAGGTCAGGCTCGCGAAATCAGCCCGATTCTGAGCCAACTTGGAAGCACGAAATCGACTGGCACAATTGCCTATCAGGACAAGGAACTCCGCACGAATCTGCTGACAGAAAGCGAGATGGGAGAAGTTTCGCTGAATGGAACGCTCTATAATATGCAGGAAATCGAGGCGAAAGTTGCTGCGAAAGACCTTCAGTTGGGCAATCTGCTCGACCTTCAAGGCGAGAATAAAGGCACGGCACTTTCTGTCGAAGCAAACGTTTTGGGCAGTCTTCCGAGCAAGGGAAAGCAAGCAAAACTTATGGCCAAGGGTTTGCTTAATAGCCTCATATACAATGGCTACGAGCATCGAAACATTCCTTTCACGGCCACTCTCGACGGCGATGCAATCAACGGAGAACTTAAGATTGACGAACCAAACGGGCAAGCTCTGGTTCATCTGCAAACCGCAAAGCAACAAGGAAAACGCTCGCTTGTTGCGAAAGCCCAGCTAAAGGACTTCGCGCCACACAATATGAGGTTGACCAAAGGCTATGA
>JAFYYO010000364.1 GCA_017557475.1 Bacteroidaceae bacterium | reverse complement strand
TTGCATCTGCCTATCGAGCAGTTCCCAGAGATTGCTCCACCAACGGTAAGCGTGCGAGCCAACTATACTGGTGCCAATGCCGAAACGGTGCAGAAGAGCGTCATCATTCCTCTTGAAGAGAGCTTGAATGGCGTGGAGAACATGATGTATATGACCTCTGCGGCCACTAACACCGGTTCTGGCAGCATCAGCATTTTCTTCAAGCAAGGCACGGATGCCGATATGGCGATGGTGAACGTGCAGAACCGTGTGGCTTCTACGCAAGGACAATTGCCTGCGGATGTAACGAGAAGCGGTGTGACGGTTCGTAAACGTCAGACGAGCAACATCAAGAGCCTCTCGCTTTACAGCCCAACGGATGCTTACGATACGGACTTCCTGACGAACTACATGAAGATTAACATCGAGCCGCGTCTCTCGCGAGTGCCTGGTGTGGGCGAGGTAAACATCTGGGGAGCAAGCTACAGTATGCGCATCTGGCTCGACCCGCTCAAGATGGCTTCGTATGGCCTCATGCCTTCTGATATAGATAATGTACTCTCGGAGCAGAACATCGAAGCGCCTACAGGCACGCTTGGAGCGGATTCGGAGAACACGTTCCAATATGTCTTGAAGTACAGAGGTCGTTATGAAGAGGAGCGTGACTACGAGAATATGGTCATTAAGTCGCTTCCTGATGGCAGTGTGCTTCGCCTCAAAGATGTGGCTGATGTGGAGTTGGGCATACAGAACTACACCATCCAGAACAGCACTAACGGACACGCAGGAGCCAATTGCATGATTGCTCAAACGCCTGGCTCCAATGCCAACGAAATCATCAAACGCATCGATGAAACGGCTCTCGAGATAAAGAAGGAACTGCCTCCAGGCATGGAACTCGTGGATGTAATGAGCACGAAGGACTTCCTCGATGCCAGCATCCATAATGTTGTTCGCACACTTCTCGAGGCCATCATCCTTGTCGTGCTCGTCGTCTATATCTTCCTGCAAGACCTCAAAAGCACGTTCATCCCTTCGCTTGCCATCGTGGTCAGTTTGATAGGCACCTTTGCTGTGCTCTACTTCATTGGGTTCAGCCTTAACCTGCTGACGCTCTTTGCTTTAGTCTTGGTGATAGGAACGGTTGTGGATGATGCGATAGTCGTCGTTGAAGCCGTGCAAGCGAAGTTTGACGAAGGTTACAAGTCGCCTTATCTGGCTTCCGTTGACGCGATGAAGGGATTGACTTCTGCCCTCATCACGACGACGATTGTGTTCATGAGCGTCTTCATTCCCGTCTGCTTTGTGGGTGGAACGACTGGCGTCTTCTATACCCAGTTTGGTGTGACGATGGCGATTGCCGTCATCATCTCCACCATTAACGCGATGACGCTCTCGCCTGCCCTTTGTGCCTTGATGCTTCGACCGAGGAAAGAGAACGATACCAGCTTCTCTGCTCGCTTCCACGATGCCTTCAATGTCAGCTTCCATCGCGTTGTAGGCAAGTACCAAAGAGGTGTGCTTCGCATCTTCCGCCATCGATGGCTGCCTTGGGTGTCCGTTGTGGCAGTGTGCTTGCTGCTGGCTTATATGCTCAAAACCACCAAGACGGGCTTCGTTCCAAACGAGGATATGGGCTCCATCAACGTGAATGTGCAATGTGCTCCAGGCACGAGTATGGCTGTGACAGGCAAGATAACAAGAGAGGTGGAGATGCGCATCAAGGACATTCCGCAGTTCCGTCTCTACAATATGACTATTGGTCGTGGCTCAACCTTCGACCAGTCTTCGTCTGCTGGTTCCTTTAATATCCGCTTGAAGAACTGGGATGAGCGCAAAGGAAAGGGCGATGACATCAATTCCGTGATTGATGAGATTTATCGTCGAACTGCTGATATCACGCAGGCTCAGATTCGTGTCAGCACTCGTCCCATGATTTCGGGTTATGGCGCAACAAGTGGTTTCGAGCTTCATGTGCAAGACCGCAAGGGTGGCAAGATAGAGGACCTGATGCGCTACACCCG
>JAFYYO010000043.1 GCA_017557475.1 Bacteroidaceae bacterium | reverse complement strand
CATAATTAGTCAATATTTTAATTTTTTTCATTTGTCATTTTTCATTTTTCATTTTTTATTGTACCGTTGCACCGCTTTTCGCGCTAATGAGCAATTAGTGACATAAGCAATCGGGGTGTAGCGCAGTTGGTAGCGCACCTGGTTTGGGACCAGGTGGTCGCCCGTTCGAGTCGGGTCACCCCGACTTTTTTTATGCCCTTACTTTTGCCTTCATTAGCCCCCACTCTTGCCTTCTCTCACAAACAAAACCAGAGAAAAATGTAAAGATTTTGTCCTGACGAACGCTTTCTAACGGCTTATTTTTGATTAGGTGGCACTTTTCTACCCCAAACACAAAACAAGGGCTTAAATCGCGTTTCCCTTTGATATAGGGCATTTGCCGAGAGGCATCTTGAAGAAAAAGGCAAATAAAGTACAATCATCAAGTGCCATATCGTCAAACGAAGCACAGTTTGAGGCAAAATTTCACGTGGAGAGTTGGCCAACTTAACGTGGGTTAATTGCAAACTTAACGTGTTATGTTTGCAATCATAACGTGTGTCGTTGGCAAACGACACTGGCGTCGTCCACAAACAAAGCACGTTATCTTGCCAAATATTGTAAAGATTTTTACAATCGACAGCAAGGATTATCTTGCGAGCGAGCTGCAGGCTTTGACAATTCTGTCGATAGCTTCGTTCACGACAGAGCGGGGACAACCGACGTTCAAACGCATGAAGCCGACTCCGCCTTTGCCGAACATCGCTCCAGTATTCATGCCGACTTTGGCATCGAAGGCAAAGAAGTGCTCGAGTTCGCCTTGTGTCCTGAAACCCAGAGCCTTGCAATCCAAGAAGACGAGGAAGCTGGCTTCAGGTACGATGGGACGAATCTGCGGACATTCCTCTGCAAAGCGCTTCACGACGAGGTCAATATTGCCCTGCACATAGTCGAGCATCTGCTGCTTCCACTCCCTGCCCTCGTCGCTATAACAAGCCATCACGCAGTCGCAAGCAAAGACGTTTCCGAGATCATTGTCCGTGCCCCAAATGTAGTTGAAGTACTGCTCGCGAAGCTTTTTATCATAGACAATCGCCTGACTCGCCACGATGCCAGGCATATTGAAGGTCTTCGAAGGAGCCTGAAGGGTGATGCTGATGCGACGGGCCTCCTCGCTTACGCTGGCGAAAGGAATGTGCTTGTGCCCCTTGAAGACCATGTCGCAATGGATTTCGTCGCTAATCACGATGACGCCCTCTTCTGCACAAATCTGCGCAACTTCCTGCAAATCTTCCTTTTTCCAACAGATGCCGGCAGGATTGTGAGGGTTGCACAGAATCATCATTTTGCAGCCTTTTATGTCGCGACGAAGTGCCTCGAAGTCCATCGCAAAAGAGGTTCCCGTCCAACGAAGCGAGCTTTGTACGACCACTCGCTTGCAGGCTTCTGGCACAAAAGTGAAGGGATGATAGACGGGCTCCTGCACGAGGATGCGGTCACCCTTCTCCGTGAAAGCCTGCGTCGCAAGGAAAATGCCGCTCACAACCCCGGGAATATAGCAAATCATCTCGCGAGTGACGTCCATTCCATGCTGCTCCTTGTTCCAACGACAAATGCTCTCATAGTAAGGAGGGTTCTGACAAGTGTAGCCCAAGATGCCTTGTTCCAGACGTTTACGTATGGCGTTGAAGATGAAAGGAGGAGTTCGGAAGTCCATATCGGCCACCCACATTGGGATGAGGTCGTCGCTTCCACACTCATCTTTCACGCGGTCAATCTTAATCGCATCAGTCCCTTTGCGGGAAATAATCTCGTCGAAATCGTATTTCATATATGTCTTATCTTTCTTTGTAAATGCCTATTTCCCCACTTCCATAGCAGACCTTTGCCTCGGCATCATAGATGCAACCGAACTGACCGGGAGCTATGCCTTGAATCGGAGCGTCTGAATGGATGTGATATCCCTCGTCATCGAGGCTGATGAGACCAGGCATGAAGTGATCCACATGCCTTACCTTGAACTGGATCGGCTTGGGTTCTTCGCCTTTTTGAACAGGCAAAGGCTCCGTAATATAGTGGAAATCTGCCAGACGAAAGTCGTGTCCGTACTGCAATTGCGTGTCCCATCCGTTCGCCACAAAGATGATGTTCTTCTTGACATTCTTCTTTACGACGAACCACGGACCACCGCTCAAGCCCAAGCCTTTCCTTTGTCCGATGGTGTGGAACCAGAAGCCTTTATGCTTGCCGACGACCTTGCCCGTCTCGATATCAATAATCTTGCCCTCCTGCTCGCCCATGAAACGACGGATGAAATCGTTGTAGTTTATCTTGCCGAGGAAGCAGATGCCCTGACTGTCCTTGCGTCTGGCACTCGGAAGTTTAGCGTCGAGAGCAATCTGTCGCACTTCTTCCTTCATCAGATGACCTATCGGGAAGAGCGTATGACTGAGTTGCTCGTAGCTGAGCTGCGCAAGAAAATCGGTCTGATCCTTGACTGGGTCTTTCGCCGTTCCGAGCCACATCTTCCCATTTAGCTCGACGTTCGTAGCATAATGCCCAGTCGCGATGTAATCGTAGTTGTGGCCCACTTTCTGCTCGAAAGCGCCAAACTTGATGAGACGATTGCACATCACATCCGGATTGGGCGTCAATCCCAGCTTGATTCGCTCGATGGTATAGCCCACAACCTGCTCCCAATACTCATTCTGAAGGTCAGTCACCTCCAGTTTCAGCCCGTACTTCCGAGCCGTAGCTTGCGAGAGTTCGATGTCCTCCTCAGCCGAACACGACGAATCCTCCCCGTCCATACCTATTTTAATATAGTGGAGGTCGGGCTTCAAACCAGCCTCGCAAAGCAGATGCACAACGACTGCGCTATCCACTCCGCCAGAAATCAGCACGGCAACACTGCCCTTTATCTTGTCATAATCCATATTTGACTTAATGCTCAAATAGCGGTGCAAAGTTACAAAATAAAGTTTAAAGTTTAGAGTTTAAAGTTTAGAGTTTTTGTTTATTCTTCTATTTAGAGTCGAAAAGCAAAGGCGGCTGCCACTCAACAAAGTGACTGCCGCCCTTTCTAATTATCTCAATCTCTTGATTACAGAATTAGAGTTGGCATCGGCATTATCAAATGCTCCTTACTTCCAATGTGCCCATTTGGTTTCGAAGTCCCAGATTTCGGCATCGAGCTTCAAGGCTCGCTCGCATTCCTCTTTCGTCTTGCCGTTGGGAACTCGCGGGCCTCTGAGGTTGACAAACGGCTCGCCTGCGTCGTAGGCTGCCAGAACTGCATCGAAGAACATCTTCCAACGGACTTTGTAGAAAGTCTCAACCAGTCCGTCCCAGTCGCGATTGGCATAGTCGGCGAGGTGATAGGTGTCGCCCCAAACGGTAATGATGGTGCGGGCGTTCATCTCGAAATAGTCTTTCTCAGCCTTGGTCTTACCCCAAGCACGAGCATCACGAATCCAGTCGTCGAGCGAGAACTCCTTACATTTCTTCAGCTCTGAGACCATCTTATCGCACATCCCCAAGAATTCTTCGGAAGCGGCAACCATTCCTGCCCTGTCGCCTGCCTTATAAGCATCTGAGAAGCGTTTCCTGACAGCCAGAGCCCTATTGCGGATGGACTGACGGCGAGTGTTTGCGAGGTCGAATTTGAGGTAGTTGGAAGTGCCCTCCACCTTCTCCAAGATAGCCAGCGCCTCGTCCAGATTGTTGATGTCGTAACCCTTGCGAAGTTCTGTGGTCCAGTTCCATTCGCCCTCCAGATTGGGATGAGCGTTGATGATGCCGGCTGCGCCTGTGCTGGTGTGAGTGGTGCAGACCTTATCGACCATCGTGTGCCAGAATGCTCTGTAATTTGCATCAACGCGACCAAGATGGCGGTCGGCTATGTTGTCGATGTACTGGTCGAAGCCGACACCTGTGTCCCAAGCCTGGGTCAAAAGATGCTCATAGACCGGTTCGTTAAGGCCGAAACCTTCGAGGGTAGAGCCTAAGCCCACAAACTCGGAACCGCCCTCAGCCTTCGTGCCAGCAATCAACTTGGCGTTGTGTTTGTAATCGCCCTCAATCTCCGTCATGCCGCCGAAGTTGCCAAGGTAGCACCAAATGAACTTATGGCCGTAGAAGTGCTCCGTCATTCGCCAAATCTCGGTGTAGTCGCACTCGTAGTCAAGCATAATCATCTTGCCCTGAGGAACGGCTGTGAGGTAGGCTTTGATGCGCTCTGGCGTCCAGGCTCTCTTGTTGCTGATGAAGAGCCAAGCCATCTGGAGCCAAATGGCTTCGGGGTCGACACTCGAAAGCGATTCATAGACGCCAGCTGAAATCTTCGCCAGAGAATCGGGCTCCCAAGATGGGGGCGAGACTTCGTTGAAGAGATCCACGCCATAGATGTGGCTGGTGCCGTACATCTTGGTCTGCTCCTCGAGGAAGTCCCTCTGTATGCGGGCAAAGATGGGGTCGGAGGGACTGAGGTAGGTGCAGCGGTACTTCTCGTCGAAGTTGCACCAGCGGTTCACTTTCGAGGTTTTGATGCCAGGGACGGCCTGTTCCAGGTCAGCCGGAATATGTCCGGCGAAGGCAGGAAGAACAGGCGTCATGTTCAGTTCGCGTTCTCGCTTCAGGATTTGCTTCTGCAGCTCAGCCTGTCCGTCAATCCAACTCTGAGGTAAAGGTCCCTGCCAACGGTCGATGTTTATCATGCGTTGCCAAGGCAGATGGGCAGGGCCAGTGAAGTAGGCACGAATTAGCTCCTCCGTCATGCCGTACTTACGCCAAACCT
>JAFYYO010000363.1 GCA_017557475.1 Bacteroidaceae bacterium | reverse complement strand
TCGTTAAATGTTATTATCATTTGCTTGTTTGCTGGCTCCGCTTTGTCCGTCGGCAGAACTTTCGGAGAGCGTCTTGTAAGCTGCATTGATGCAACGAAGGAAAGCTCGGCTGGTTATGGTTGATGCTGTGATGGCATCCACCTCGCCTCCATCCTTGCTGACAGTCAGATTACCTGCCTGCTTGCCGATGACGTCGCCTTTCTGTCCTTTCTGGAACCAGTCTTGTGCCTTTGCTCCAAGTCCCGGAGTTTCGCTGCTCTCGAGCACCTTATAACCGAGTATTGTGCCGTCTTGAGCGAGGCCAACCATAACAGTCAACGCTCCACCGAATCCTTTGGGGTCAGTTATCTTGATGGCTGTGCCTTCCTGACCAGCCAAAACTTCCTGCTCAGCCTGTTTCTCCTGCTGTGCTTTGAGGGCTTTGATGGTAGGAGCCGTGATATCGTTCACATAGCCAAGAGCTGCGCCAGCAACAACTGCGATTGCGGTCAGAACGATGGCCATATTGTACCAAGTTGATTTTAGTTTCTTCATTTCTTGTCCTCCTTTCTGACGACTTCGCCGAAACGTTCGGGCTTGCAATAGGTATTGATGAGAGGCGTGAAAGCATTCATGATGAGAATAGCAAAGGACATGCCTTCGGGATAGGCTCCCCAGTTACGGATGATAACTGTCAGCAAACCGATGCAAACGCCATAGATGAGTTGTCCCTTTGCCGTCATAGGCGAGGTTACATAATCCGTTGCCATGAAGCATGCACCAAGAATCAAGCCACCACTCATCAGGACAACATGAGGCATCGCATAAATCGGGTTGACGACATGCATGATGCCAGAGAAGATGGCAACTGTTCCGAGAATGCTCACAGGAATGTGCCAGGTGATTATCTTCCGCCAAAGCATAAAGGCACAACCCAGAAGAAGCAGCAAAGCGCTGACTTCTCCCAAGGAACCTCCTGTCTGACCAATCAGCATTTCGCTTGCATCAGGCAGTTGCTCAAGCACTCGAGGGTCTCCGCTTGCGATGGCATTCTGCATGATGAAGAGTGGGGTAGCAGCAGTCTCGGCATCCGTATAAGCGAGATGTTGACCAACGACTGGCCAAGAAGTCATCTGCACAGGGAAGCTGATGAGCAGGAATACGCGACCAACAAGAGCGGGATTGAATGGGTTCTGTCCCAAACCTCCGAAGGTCATCTTGCCGATACCAATGGCAACAAGGGCACCAACGATAATGAGCCAGATGGGAAGATTACTCGGCAGGTTGAAGCCAAGCAGCAAGCCTGTCAGGATGGCGCTTCCGTCGCAAATTGTACAACCTGGGCGCTTGAGCAGGAACTTCGTGATGGCCCACTCGAAGAAGACGCAGGAAACGACTGATGTGGCAAGCACAATCGCTGCACCCAAGCCGAAAAACCAAAGGCTTGCAAGTAATGCAGGCACAAGTGCGATGCAGACACCATACATGTTCTTGCTGACGGAATCGCCGCCATGAACATGAGGTGAAAGTGATATAATTGGTTTCATCTTATCATTTACTATTTAATCATTTACCATTTACTATTTTACTTTGCTGCTCGGCTTTTGATGATTCCCATGACGGTTGACTTTCCGAGGCGAATCATATCGAGCAAAGGACGATGGCTTGGGCAGGTGAACTGGCAACTGCCGCACTCGATGCAACTTACTACATCGTTCTTTTCTGCGCCTTCCCAATCTTCCATTTTGCTTTGTTTGCTGAGCAGATAGGGCTCCAATCCCATCGGACAAGCACTTACGCACTTGGCACAACGGATGCAAGGCTGAGGTTCTGAGCGACGAGCTTCCTTGTCGTTCATGATGAGCAAACCGCTTGAACCTTTCGTCATAGGCACATCGAGACTCAAGAGAGCCTTTCCCATCATGGGACCGCCGCCGATTATCTTGCCTGTATCTTCTGGAAGACCACCACATTCGTCTATCAACTGCTGGAATGGAGTGCCCAAACGAGCAAGCAAGTTGCTTGGTTGCTTGACGCTCTTTCCTGTGACAGTAATGATTCTGTCGATGAGTGGCTTGTTCTTCATGACTGCCTGATAGATGGCAAAAGCTGTGCCGACATTCTGCACGACGGCTCCCACACTAATAGGAATTGCGGGAGGAGCTGGCACTTGTCGGCCAATCACGGCATCGATGAGTTGCTTTTCGCCGCCTTGAGGATACTTGACCTTCAGGGGAACAATCTCGATGCCCTCATAATCCTTAGCCTTCTCTTGCATTAAAGCGATGGCATCAGGCTTGTTGTTCTCGATTCCGATATAGCCCTTATTGACGCCCACAGCCTTCATGATGAGCTGCAAACCCACGAGAATCTCATCGGGATGCTCAAGCATAAGCCTGTGGTCGGCAGTCAGATAAGGCTCGCATTCCACAGCATTAATGATGACACATTCAGCCTTGCTTCCAGGAGGAGGCGAGAGCTTTACGTGACAAGGGAAGGTTGCGCCGCCCATGCCAACTATGCCGGCATTCTTTATCTTATCGACAATCGTCTTACTATCAAGTTCTGGACGGTCGCTCAGCTTGACGAGAGTCGTGCTTCTGTCGATGCTTTCTTCCCATTCGTCGCCTTCGACGTCCACATAAACTGCCATCCTGCGAGTTCCGCTGGCATCGAGGACTGCATCAACCTTTGCGACTTTACCGCTGACGCTACTGTGGATGGGAGCACTCACGAAACCTCCTGCTTCTGCAAGCAAAGTGCCGACTTTCACCTCGTCGCCTTTCTGAACGACGGGTTTGGCGGGAGCGCCAATATGCTGAAACATGCTGAAGACTGCCTGTTTGGGCAGAGCTGCCTCACGAATAGGACTTGAAGCAGACAGCTTATTCTCTGCGGGATGAACGCCGCCTATCTTAAATGTTTTCATATCTGCTTACTTGTTTCGGGTTCGACAATTGTTTCTGCAACAGGCTTTTCCTTCTTCGGAGGGAAGTTGAAGCCGTGGATGGCGCCTTTCGGACAAGCTTCCTCGCACTTGCGGCACATCTTACACTTCTCGGCATCGATGTAGGCGAGGTTGTTTGCGAGAGTGATTGCCTCGAACTTCTCGCAGGTCTTTACGCACTTGCCGCAACCGATACAGGAAGCCTTGCAAGCCTTGTTGGCGATAGCTCCCTTGTCTTTATTGTTGCAGAGAACGACGACTCGACGGCCTTTCGGACCTTTCAAACGGATTTCGATGATGCCTCTCGGGCAGGCTTTCGAGCAAGCTCCACAAGCCGTGCACTTCTCTTCGTCAACCTCTGGGAGACCTGTCTCCGGGTTCATGTGAAGGGCATCGAACTGACACTTGGCGACACAATCACCACATCCGAGGCAACCATAGCCGCAACCAGTCTCGCCCATACCAGTCATCTGCTGAACTCGACAACTCTTGGCGCCATCGAACTGCGCTTGACGAGGACGATTCTCGCAGGTTCCGTTACAACGAACGACCGCCACTTTCGGAGCACCCATCTCGACTGTCATGCCGAGAATGCCAGCCACTTGTTCCATAACAGGCTGACCGCCTACAGGACAAAGCTTGCCCTCCAGACTTCCCTCATTAGCTGCCTTCACACAAGCAGCTGCAAAGCCCGAGCAACCTGGGTAGCCGCAGCCGCCACAATTGGCTTGAGGCAAAACGGCTCCAACCTGAGCAATGCGAGGATCTTCATGCACAGCAAACTTGTGAGAGACTATGAAAAGGATTACCGCAGCGGCAAGCCCGATGAGTCCCAACACTAATACTGCAATCAGAATTACATTCATTTGTTTTGATATTGTTAATTGTTACTTGTTTCAATCCTAAACGTGAAATGCTTTCCCAGCTTGTCTTTCAGCAGGAAGAGCACTCCGTAATAGAGGGCGAGAGCCACCAAAGCGGCCAAAGCACCCAGCTTTTCTCCCCACAGATATGTGGCTGCGAAGAGGACTACAAGCATGAAAACGAGCGGAACGAGATAAGCCAGTACGCTTGCTCGAAGGCCTTGATGAACGGAACCGCACAAAGTGACGCTATCGCCAACGTGCAGAGTAGGGTAGTTTCCCTTGACTTCTACGAGCTTTTCCTTGCTTTCGCTACTGCGACAAAGCTTTCGTGCCTCGCAACTACTGCAAGCCGAAGCCTGAAGTATGCGAACCGTCAGACCATCAGCTCCGATGCTTTCCACGATTCCTTCGTGCCTTATCAACTCCTTTTCGCCCATATTATGCATAAATTCGCACAAAGATATGACTTTTTTCGGTTAATACCTAATTATAATTAGAAGTATTTCGTGAATTTGCGGAAAAAGTGTAATTAAGTGCTCCTTTTGAGGTAAATGATGAGGATGAAATGGGTCGAAAATCACTCTTTTGTGTGAAGGAAAGAAGACATAAGTCTTCTCGATACGATTTTATGCAGTTTGAACGAGGAAGAAGAAGTGGGGTGTTGTGTCAGAGAATTGGCTCTTTTTCTTTCTTTTTGACACTTCGGATTTGAATGCGACACGGCATCGTTTTGATAAGAAAATGCCTCGAAAACGGATTCTACAGGTTAAGTTTTCGGACTTAACAGGGAGTGTTGGCAAACATAACAGGGAGTGTTTTCAAACATAACGTGTCTAGTTTGGCAATTTAACGTGTTTCGTGGCCCATGAAAACAGGCGAAAATCGTACCTTTGGAACACTAAATAGGTGGTTTTGACCACCTGTTTTAGGGGACGAGATTTGTAACCTGGGCATCTTCAGTTAGTTATGCGAAAATGAAATGCTCTCGTTGGCTCGACCCTAGGTACAGGCCTCGAAATTTCACGCGATTCTCAGAGGCTTTGAAAAAGTCGCATAGTCAGTCGAAAGAGCGTTTTTCTAGCATTTTGTCAACTGGAGGAAATTGCAAATTCGGCACTTCGGACTAATAATTTTTCCCTTTTCATTTTTCATTTTTCATTTTTTATTTGTATCTTTGCAACACAAATTGAAATTGAAAACTGCGAGAATGAACAGATCCCATTTCGTGCAAACTGGCTGCAAAATCAATCTTGGCCTGAACATCGTGGAACGCCGTCCAGACGGCTATCACAACATAGAAACCATCTTTTATCCTGTTCCGCTTTTCGATGAACTGACCATCAGGGAAAATGAAGGCGAAGACTTCCTGACGCTCGAGGGAAATCCTTTGGAAGGCGAGGTTCAGGACAACTTGGTGCTTCGCGCAGTTCGTTTGCTCAGACAAGAAGGTTTTCCAGTTCCTTCGCTTAGTATCGACCTGAAGAAAGTCATTCCAAGTGGCGCAGGACTTGGTGGCGGAAGTAGCGATGCGGCTTGCATGATCAGGACACTCGCCCAGCTTTACGACCTTCCGCTCTCAGAAGCGCAGATGAAAGACCTTGTTCGCAAGCTCGGAGCAGACTGCCCTTTCTTCATAAATCCACACCCTTTGTTTGCTGAAGGAATAGGTGATGTGTTCACGCCTATCTCGTTGAGTCTCAAGGAGTGGTACTTAATGCTTGTTAAGCCGGAAGTTCATGTTTCAACTCGCGATGCTTATGCTGGAGTTCGTCCACACAGACCTGCTTGTTCTTTGCTTGAGGTTGCGAAGTTACCAGTCGGGCAATGGGAAGGAAAAATGCTGAATGACTTTGAAGAAAACATCTTCTTCAAGCACCCATTACTCAGGGAAATCAAGGAGGAACTTTATCGTCAGGGAGCCGCTTATGCGTCGATGAGCGGAAGCGGAAGCACAATCTTCGGCCTCTTCCGTTCGCGTCCGACTTGTGAAAACCTCTTTTCAAAGCATTTCACCTTCGTTTGTCAGCTATAAAAGAAGGCAGGAAACTCCTATAAATCAATCAGGAGAGCGTCCTCGTTTTCGTTGCGAAGACTGCGAAGAGAATCCCATTCAGGCGTTCCTGTCTGCCAGACAAGAGACGGATTCTCGATGCCGTGAGAATCGATACGACGAGTCACCATTCCGACGGTAATGCGGTGAATGTCGATTGCAGGCAGGTAGCGAGGCTCGTTATCTTCCTCTGTATGCATCTCGACAAGCAGTTGCATATCGGTCAACTCGCCAAGAAGAATGCCAACAAGACTATCGGGAAGATGCGTATCGACGGCCAGTTTGTGAGCCGTGAACGGCTTCAATCCAGCTGCAAAATGCTTGCAGATACGGCTCATTAGCAGCAAGATAAGCGTATCACGATAACGACGACTCAACTCGTCACTAATGCGTTCGAATGCGTAAGTGTGTATGCTTTGGTTCGCATAGCAGAGTTGCGCTCCAAACAGGCATATGCACCAAGAGATTTGCATCCACAACATGAACAAAGGAATCGCAGCAAACGAACCGTAAATGGCGTTATAAGCACTCAACTTTATCTGGTAGTGGACGTAAATCCACTCGACGATCATGAATACCGTACCTGCCAGAATGCTCGGCCAAATGCAGTTTTTCCACTTGACTCGCGTGTTTGGCATGAACTTATAGAGCAGCAAAAAAGCCAATATCGCAATGATGACTGGCGAAACATGCAAGCCGAAAGTCATCGTTTTGCTAAACAGTTGTGTGTTCGGCAAAAGTGTGCGGAAGGTTTGAAGGAAGATTCCGATACCGCTCATAATAACCACAACGAAGGGAAGCAGCAGGAAGATACCGAAATAATCGATAACTTGACGATAGACCGAACGCGAACGTTTTACATACCAAATTGTGTTGAAAGCTTGCTCAATGTTGGCTGTAAGCGAGAGTAGGGTGTAGAGCAAGAAGATCAAGCCAATGCCGATGAAGACGCCACCCTTGGTATGTTGCAGGTAAGACTCAACGAAGTAGAGAATCGTATCTGCGATGTCAGGATTGCCTGAAAGCGAGCTTCTTAACTTGGTCTCAATAATGGTGTCGAAGCCAAACCCTCGAGCGATGGCAAAGATAATAGCAAGAACTGGAACTGCAGCCAGCATACTACTATAAGTAAGGGCAGAAGCGTAGTTCATGATGCGGTTCTTGGTGATGCACTCCCAAGTGATGACGAACCGCTTCAGAATCCTCAGCCCAAGCTTTTGCAAGAAGCTCAGCCGTTTCTCATTGACGCTCCAAATATGTTCTAAACTGACCAAGTAAAGTTTATTGTTTAAGGTTTAGAGTTTAGAGAATTATCTTGTTCTTCAGTTCTTTCATTTAAAAGCCCCCTCCTCTTTGGGGGAGGTATGGGAAGGGGGCTGTATGTTCAGTGAACCTGTAAGCCGGGTTCTGTTTCCCATTGCTGGGATGCTTGCCATTTATCTACGGACAACGTCACCGCTGCCCTCTATCGTTCTACCCTCCGACTCGAGCGGGCCGCCCTCTCTTTGTGTGCGTCGGTTTACATGAACTTTCAACTCTCGGAGTGCACAGCATCGACATCACTGCCGACCTGGTAGGCTCTTACCCCACCTTCTCACCCTTACCTTTTGACTGAACTCAGTTCTTCGCTTTGCTCAGGCGCAGGCGGTTCTTTTCTTCTGCACTATCAGACCCTCGCGGACCTCTTCCTGTTAGGAAGCGAGATGCCCTGTGTTGCCCGGACTTTCCTCTCCTTTTCAGCAGCGACAAGCCGGTTCACTGATTCTTTTTCTGCGGGCAAAGGTACGAAACTTTTTGAATGTGCACAAGTTATCGCCACTTTTTTTCTGGGATAAGGACAGATGAGTTAAGTTTATCTATACACAAAAGCCCCCTCCAAATAGGAGAGGGCTCATGTTTCATACGTGGTTCAAGGGTTATTCTTCCCATATGTTCCAATCGTCGTTCTCTTTTGTCAGAACTTCTTTATCGGTATCGGCATTGCCGTTTTGAAGACTGATTGCCATCATGCCAACGACTTGCGCTTCGTTGATTTGCATAGCAGGCATCAAATATATCTTTTTCATATTACTTGATTATCTTTTTGTTGTTGATAATGTTGATACCTTTCATAGCCTTACTCATGCGTTGACCTGCAAGACGGTTAAGCAGAGAGAGTGCCACGAGTGTCATTATGTAGCAGGGGAAAAGTGAATTGTATAAACGATTGCGCAAAATATGCCCGCAATGGCAACACAAGCAGCAAGCCTGAGAATTAAAGCAATGAGGACGAGTTTTATATAAGTTAATTATCGTTAGGTTTTATTCTGTTTTCGGGTGTAAAGTTACGAAAGGTTTGTGACAAAATGACAAAAATGACAAAAGATTTTGAGAGAGAAGGAAAGGCTATATATTACTTTATTATTAATACCATATGTAATTATTGATATATATAGAAGAAAACGTCGCTTCTCTTTTTTTGCTTGTCACAAGTGTCATTCTGTCACAGAGTCTCTGCATAAAAGAAATTCCTCTACAAAACACGGGAGCCGCACCCGTTTCAAAAAGTATAAAACGGGAAATTTTATACCTGAGAAAAACACCGTACCTTTGTATCGGATTAAGAAAAACAGAATGTCGATAGCGGCATACAACATATAAATAAGGACACGCAGCGGCGCTCCCTTATCCCAAAAGAATCTTTGACTTACTGAAAACGGTAGCGTCAATGCACAACGACCCACGTTAAATTTCCAAACATAACACGTTATGATGCGCAGCATAACACGTTATGATCGCGAATTAGACATGTCTAGTTTGGGGAAGCCCCATCGGGGCTTGACAAAGTTAGCCTGCCATTTTAATGGCTGGGAAACAGACAAACAGCAAAAATAGCGTGCCTTTAGGTACGCAACCCCCACGAAACCCCTGACGCATACCTACGGCATGCAATCCTCCTTCTAAACCTCTCCTACCAGTAATTGAAATAACTGGCTACCTCTGTCAAATGCCTAATGGCATTCCTCTAACCACTAACCTGAAAGAATGCTCCATTGTCTCTGTCCTCTGTCATTTTCTGTCAAATGGTCGCAGGGCTTTGCTTTGGCATGGAATTTGTAAAAACAAATGTGAAAAACGATTATGCCGAGATTAAGAACCGTTAATTAAAAGTTTGAAAAGTGAAAAGGTTAAAAGGAAAAGAACATACTAATATAAAATGTATTTACCTTTGCCGCAGAGATTTTTGAACTCTTAAACTAATAAACTGTTAAACTATTAAACTCAACAATAACTATGACACAGACAACTAAGAATTGGTTAGGCGCGATTGCCCTTATTCTGGGCAGCAGTGCAGTGACAGGTGCTGTGGTTAGAAGTGCAGCATCAAGTAGTCAACCCCTCAATCCAGAGCCAACGGCAGCAATGCCTGCTCAGGTGGCAGCTCCTGGCGGTTATGTCGATTTGACGACGGCTGCGGAGAGTGCTGTGGAATCCGTTGTATATATTAAGGTAACGCAGACGGGCAAGACGCAAAGGTATCAGATTCAACAAAACCCGTTCTTCGACGATTTCTTTGGCGATATCTTCGGCTTTGGCGGCAGAGGTCAGCAACCTCAGCAACGCGAATACAAAGAGCCTGACCGTCATGCAGCCGGTAGCGGCGTGATTATCTCTGACGACGGCTACATCGTGACGAACAATCATGTAGTTGGCGAGGCTGACGAGATTGAGGTGAAACTGAATGACAATCGCGAGTTCAAGGGCCGCATCATTGGTTGCGACGCTACTACCGACCTCGCTCTCATCAAGATTGACGCCAAGAATCTGCCTGCCATCACAATAGGCAATAGCGACGACCTCAAACTGGGGCAGTGGGTGCTTGCAGTCGGCAATCCCTTCAATCTGACCTCGACCGTAACTGCTGGTATCGTGAGTGCAACGGCTCGCTCTCTTGGAGCAAACGGCATCGAGAGCTTCATCCAGACCGATGCTGCCATCAATAGCGGCAATTCCGG
>JAFYYO010000362.1 GCA_017557475.1 Bacteroidaceae bacterium | reverse complement strand
CCGTCGACAATTACCACACCATCGCCACCAGTATTAATGATACCCAGCTCGCGATTGCGCATGAAGTAATCGGCACGAAGCTGTGGATGCGTTTCCAACTTCAAGTCTTTCGTCACAGGCATAGCGCCTCCAAAGATAAAGCGGTCATACATTGAGTAGGTCAAGTTAATCTCGTCGGGTGCCATCACCTTCTCCATAACGAAACGTTCACGCAGGGTTTGTGTGTCGTAGTGCTTCACATCTTCAGGATGACAAGCCGTCTGGAAATTCATTGTCTGCTGGGCAGATACAGCTATAGAACTCATAACTAGCAAGCTTAAAAACAGTTTCTTCATAATTATTGTTGTTGTATTGATTGTTTCTCGTCAGCAATAATGCGGCGACGATTGCACCACATCATGCCCAAAGTAAAGATTGTCAGCACACCCATGCCGATCCATCGCAGGTTGTTCACACACTTGTAGATAACCCATCCGAAGAGTGACGAGGCAAAGTCGAGTGCTCCTGCCTCGAAATCTTCAGGTATCTTGGCAGCATTGTCGCCTGTCTGCTCGAAGACATTATGGGCAGCTTGCGTGAAGGCTGGCGCCATATCGGTCACAAAGTAAAGCCCCATGGCAAGTGCTATCAGTCCTACGATAAAGGTCTTCACGACGTTTCCTTTTGTATAAGGCAGAACCATCACGAAGACATAGAACATTCCAGCGAGAGATGCTAAAGGCAGGAACTCGTTGCCAGGCAGGACAACTGCCATTCCAAGCGCAACTGGAATGAGCAAAAGGCTTACCACTAATGTCGTGGGATGGCCTATTACCAAGGCCGGCGACATGCCGATATAGATTTTCTTACCATTGAACTTCTTCTTCACAACCTCTTGTGTCTTCTCGGAGATGGGCATCAATCCGTCGATGAACAGCTTTGTGATGCGGGGAATAAGTTCCATTACGGCTCCCATTGTCACGCCAAGGAAAAGGATTTTCTTGATGTCGAGTTGAGCCAAAGCCCCAATTAGTGCCCCTACAATCACACCCAACACCAGCGGTTCGCCCAGCACTCCGAACTTCTTTTTCAGGCCTTCTGCATCGACATCCAGTTTCGAGAAGCCAGGAATCTTGTCGAGCAACCAGTTGATACCAATGGCAAATGCTGTGAAACTCTGGCAAAAAGGCTGCGGAATGGAGATGCCCTCCATGTTCTCGTAGTAGCCTTGGAACTTGCTTGCTGTGAGGTCGGCCATTACCAAAGTGTTGATGTAGCAGACGATAGCTGCAAAGTAGCCCCAAGCGAGACTCTGTCCCATTACGAAGTAAGCCACAGCTCCGATGAAAGCAAAGTGCCAATAGTTCCAAAGGTCGATGTTTACGGTGCGAGTTGTCTTTGTGATGAGCATCAGAAAGTTCACGCCTAAGCAGATAGGTATAATCAATGCTCCAACTGCCGTGTTGTAGGCTACGGCAGCGGCAGCCGGCCATCCCATGTCGAACACGCCAAGCTGAAGGTCATAGAGACTTGATATTTCGCTCAGCGGAGCGCCGAAGTTGTTTGTCAACAAGGCTGTCACGATGCCCAGACCTACGAATCCAACGCCCACATAAAGGCCTGACTTCAGCGACTTCCCGAACTTCAGTCCAATGCATAGACCAATTATCGTAAAGAGTATCGGCATCATCACCGATGCCCCAAGACTGATGATATAACTGAAAACCTGTTCCATCTCTAATCCCTAATCTCTAATCCTTCATGGTTGTTTCCCGATGTAAGCCAGAATGCCTCCGTCGACGTAAAGGATGTGCCCATTGACTGCATCCGAAGCATGAGAAGCCAGGAACACGGCAGGTCCGCCTATCTCCTCTGGCTCGAGCCAGCGCCCCGCAGGCGTCTTGGCACAGATGAAAGCGTCGAAAGGATGACGGCTTCCGTCTGGTTGACGCTCTCGCAGAGGAGCAGTTTGTGGAGTGGCAACATAGCCCGGACCGATGCCGTTACACTGAATGTTGTACTCGCCATACTCGGAGCAAATGTTGCGCGTCAGCATCTTCAGTCCGCCTTTAGCAGCAGCATAGGCACTCACCGTCTCGCGACCCAGTTCCGACATCATCGAGCAAACGTTGATAATCTTACCCTCTCGGCGCTCCATCATCTCAGGGAGAACGGCCGAGGAGCAGATGAACGGCCCGACAAGGTCGATGTCGATGACCTGCTGGAACTCTTCGCGTTTCATCTCGTGCATGGGGATGCGCTTGATGATGCCTGCGTTGTTTACGAGGATATCAATCTGTCCTACTTCTTCATGAATCTTCTCCACGAGAGCTTTTACAGCCTTTTCGTCGGTCACATCGCAGACGTAGCCTTTCGCGTTGCTGATGCCGGCCTTTCGGTAGTTGTCATATCCGCGTTGCAAAGCCTCTTCGCTGCGGCAGTTGAAAATAATGTTCTTGATGTCTGCGGCTGCAAAAGCCTTCGCTATGTTGAAGCCGATGCCATAACAGGCACCTGTTACCCAGGCATTCTTGCCCTCTAACGAAAAAATGTTTGCCATAGTTCCTGCAATTATCTTTAGTTGTTGATTGTTAAATTGCTTTTGTCGTTTCGTCGCTGACGTAGTATATCACGCGGTCTGCTTTTATGTTCGCCCCTTTGAGAGGATTGAGCAGGCGGAAGCTTACCTCGTGGATTCCGTCATCAAGGTCATAGTTCCAGTAGATGGCGTCGGCAGTGCGCTTGTTGAAATCGGAACAAAGCGGAACCACTCGATCTACTTTGCCATCGACAGTCACCTCGAGCTGTGCCTCGTATGAGGTAGTAGAACAACTGATGTTTCCATAGATTACTATTCCGCAACCGTTGAATTGAAAAGAGTTTTGTCCTGCCTCTTCTGTACCGAGATTCTGTATTCCCGAAGTAAGCAGCTTCGGAGACATTCCAATAAAGCCCTGTTCCAAACGCACACTTGCAGGCTTCTGTACCTTTATCTTCACTTTGTTGTTGCCAATGCTGCCACCATGTCGCTTAATCATTTGCAGAGCAAGGTCGAATACTTTATTGTATGTGTCGTTCAACGACATCTTGGTATATGCGAAGTTGCGATTCTCTACTTCTCGCAGATTGGCCATCCATTTCTCAGGTATGTTGCTATAGCCCAACATTGTAGCTAGCACTCCGGCAGCTGAAGAGGGATTGCAATCGGAATCTTGACCGCAACGGGTAGCTATTTCCATCGTTTTGCCGAAATCACCCTGACCATATAGCAGCCCCATTGCAACGTAGGCGCTGTTCATCGTGGCATCAATGTTTCCAGGAGCCAGGATAAGTTCAGGGCATCCTAGATCTTGGCTGTATTTCTCGTTATATAGTTCCCAACCACGTTTCCAATTCGTTGGGTCTTCGCGATACCACTTCAGTACATCGTCCAGTCTTACGCGGAATCGGCTGTCATCAGGTATTGTCTGGAGTGCCTTTTCAACGATGGTCTCGACATCGTTCTGGACGAATGCCAAAGCATACATGGCTCCGATGAACACACCGCCATACCATCCGTCACCATAGTTCATGATGTGTCCAATCTTGTCAGATATCTCGGATGCGGCATTAGGCATTCCTGGCGACATCAGTCCTGCGTAGTCCGATTCTATCTGATAGTCAATACAATCGGCATGAGGATTGTTCTTCCAGTAGCCCGATTCGGGTGGCATCAGGCCGTGCATCACGTTGTAGCGTCCTTGTTGATTGGCATGCCACAAGGGATACTTGGCGTATGCGAAGGCATTGGCAAATGAGTCGGCAGGAGCGTCCAGACCCAGACGCGAGAAGACATCGACGAATGTGAGGTCCATATAGACATCGTCGAACAGACCAGGCGCATGGTCGTAGAACCATTGCAGGTGATGCTCGGGATAAGAAATCTCCACATCATCAGGAATCATTACTCCACGATAGCAGAACTCCGTGGGACCACCATAGGCACAGCCTATCGTTTGACCAGCCCAGCCACCTTTAATCTTGTCGAGCAGCACGCTTTTCGAAAGGGCGATGGTTGCCTTTTCTGCTCGAGCAGAGAAAGTAATCGACCAGCAGAATAGCACTAGTAACAAGCTGTGGGTGAGATAAATAATTGGCTTCATGCTATTCAAAGTATGTTGATTCATGTGGAATAATCTCATCTGCTTAGAGGAGTAATCCTTCTAGCCTAGATACATTCTCGAGTTGCAAGTTGCGTTCCTGCAATCGCAGCTTGCGTCTGTAAAATCGCAACTTGCGTTTCTGCAATCGCAACTTGCGTTTCAAGAATTAGGCGTGGCATATTTATTTATGTAATATGTCTGAAATGAAGACTGAAGATAATAGAGAGGGTTATTCAAATAGCTTGTCGTCCAAGGGCTTTACCTTGAGGCTGCGGAGATGGGTGATGTCGTTCGATGGTACGCAGTCGTGATGGAAGAGCCACCAGCGGCCTTCATAGCGGACGATGCTGTGATGAGTGGTCCATCCGACGACAGGCTGCAGCAGTTCACACTGGAAGCGGAAAGGTCCATAGGGATTGTCGCCAACGGCTAGGCAGAGCAAGTGGCTGTCGCCTGTCGAGTAGGAGAAGAAGTACTTCCCATTTGCTTTGTGCATCCATGAAGCCTCGAAGAAGCGATGTGGGTCGCCTGCCTTGAGAGGCTCACCTTTCTCGTCCACGATGATGACTGAACGCGGAGCCTCGGCAAACTGCATGACATCGTCGCTCATGCGTACCACAAAGGACGGCAGAGCAGGCACTTCGGCTGGACAAAACAGCTGGGTTTTCTTGTCAGCAGCAGGTCCGAGGTCAATACCTTCTTTTGTCAGTTTCCGAGGAGACTGATACCATTGCAGTTGTCCGCCCCACAAGCCTCCGAAGTAGCAATAGACTTCGTCATCATCATCCTTGAAGACACAGGGGTCGATACTGAATGAACCGCGAATGGGATGCTCCTGAGGAATGAATGGACCCTCAGGGCGTTCGGCCACAGCAACGCCCAAATGGAAGACGCCGTTGTAGTCCTTCGCCGAGAAGATGAGGTAGTAGCGACCGTTCTTCTCCACGACATCGTTGTCCCACATCTGTTTCTCAGCCCAAGGCACCTGGTCAACGTCAAGGATTACGCCGTGGTCGGTGACAGGGGCTTCGAGCGGATTGCCTGAAAGAGAAAGCACATGATAGTCGCGCATCTGAAAGTGACCGCCGTCGTCGTCGAAGGCTGCGCCCGTCTCACGGTCATGTGATGGATAGATGTAAAGTCGGTCGCCAAACACATGAACTGAAGGGTCGGCCATATAATCATTGGGAAATAAGTAGCGTTGCATAGTCTATTGTTTGTTTTCTTCGATTTCTTTGTTAATGCGGTCAATGACTTCGTCAGTCAGCTCATAGCGAGAGATAATGAACATGGCCAGCACGAGAAGCAGGGCAGGGATGACACAAACGAGCCAACGGATGCCCTCCTGAGCCAACGGGGTGAGCAATTCCATGTCGTTCATGAAGTAAGCTCCTGCGGCATTGCCTACCGACATCATGGCGAAGGCTGTGATAAAGAACAGCGCGATGATGCGCAGGGGACGGTTGCGCATGAACTCTGTCCAAAGGTCACTTACCTTCACGTTCTTAGTCTCACTCTCGTCCATCACGACACGCTCTTTTGTCTGCGAGAAGCAGAAGATGAGGAGAGCCAATCCAACGAGGGAGAAGATGAGCATAGTCATGAACCAGGCATGCGAGTCTTTAGGCAAGTTGCTTGCCTCAGCAACAGGTTTGTAGCTAACTAACCAGAGCACGAAGCCAGGCACTACGCCTCCAAGAGCCATTCCTGCCTTAAAGAAGATACCGGTCAAAGCGTTCACGATGCCTGAGATGCGACGGCCTGTCGTATATTCACCATAGGAGATGACTTCAGGAATGAGTGCCCACATATAACCCGTAGCTACGATGACGCCCGTCGATTTGATGAATTGGGCGATATAGACAAGTATGATGTTCTCCTTCACAGTACCGATGTGGCTGATGATGTAAAGCATCGCCATACCGAAGATGGCAACGGAGAGGAAGATGTAGAACATGTTCTTCTTGCCCACCTTGCGTTTGATGGCTGGCACCAAAGGCATGAAGATGAACGATGGCAACGAGCCCAGTCCCAT
>JAFYYO010000361.1 GCA_017557475.1 Bacteroidaceae bacterium | reverse complement strand
GGTGTTGAAGAAGCGTTTCGAGGCTTTCGAACGTAATGGCATAGGCCTTCCCGAAAAGCAGCAAGCCCGCCTTCGCGAAATCAATACAGAGATGGCAACTAAGACGCAGAAACTGGGCAACAACATCCTTTCCGAGAGCAATGCTTTCAAGGAGAAGTTCGGCATCAGCGTCTCTGACTATCCTAATGCGATGACTACGACAGAGGATCGTGCTCTTCGTCAAGAGATGCTTCAGGCTTACACAATGCGAGGTCATAACGGCAACGAGTTCGACAACCGTCAGCTCGTCCTCGACATCATGCGTCTCCGCATTGAGAAGGCAAAGATTATGGGCTACGATAACCCTGCAGCCTACATTCTCGAGCCCAAGATGGCTCACGACACAGAAACGGTTGACGCCTTCCTCTCCGACATTATGGTGGCTGCCGTAGCGAAGGCAAAAGAGGAAGTCAGTGATATGCAAAAGCTGATGGATGAGGACATTGCAGCAGGCAAACTTCCTGCAGGAAGCAAGATAGAGCCTTGGGACTGGTGGTATTATTCCGAGAAAGTGCGTAAGCAGAAGTACGACCTCGACGAAGAACTCACCAAGCCTTACTTCAAGCTCGAGAACGTCGTGAAAGGAATCTTCATTGCAGCCAACACTCTCTATGGCGTAAACATGGAGAAACTGGAGGATGTGCCTTCATACAATCCCGATGAGGTTACGACTTATAAAGTTACGGATGCAGAAGGCAATCTGTTGGGCATCTTTACGACTGACTATCTGCCTCGCAGCAGTAAGCGCGGCGGTGCTTGGATGAACAACGTTCGCGAGCAATATGTGGATGCTGAGGGCGAGATGGTTCGTCCCATTATCGTCAATGTCGGCAATCTCGAAGAGAATCTTACCATCGACGAGGTGCAGACGGTCTTCCATGAGTTTGGTCATGCTTTGCACGGCTTGCTCACTCAATGCCACTATCCTTCTGTCAGCGGTACCAGTGTTAAGCGCGACTTCGTAGAGACTTTCTCGCAGTTCAACGAGAACTGGGCTTTCCAACCTGAACTCTTGGCGCAATATGCTACAAACGATAAGGGAGAAGTGATTCCTGCAGAACTGGTCGAGAAGATAAACAACTCCTTGAAGTTCAATCAAGGCTTCATGACCACAGAGCTTTGTGCCGCCTCGATTCTGGACATGAAGTGGCACGAGTTGGAGAGTGTAGAGGGAATTGACATCGATGCCTTTGAGCAGAAGGTTTGTAAGGAGATGGGACTCATTCCTGAGATTGGTCCGCGCTATCGTACCACCTACTTCAACCACATCTTCTCCAGCGGTTATAGTGCTGGCTACTATGGCTATCTTTGGGCAGAGGTGTTGGACAAGGACATCTTCTCCATCTTCGAGGCTTCAGGCAATGTCTGGAACAAAGAATTGGCCACCAAGTTTAAGCAAACCTTCCTCGAGAAGGGCGGAAGCGAAGAGCCTATGATACTCTTCCAGCGCTTTGCTGACCGCATGCCAGACAATACAGCCTTCCTTAAAGGCCGCGGCTTGAAGTAGGGTTATTTCCTTATCTTTAGGACAGGAGCAATCTTATTACAGGGTTGGGGGAGAAGTACCTCCAACCCTTCTTTTGTCTGCTTTGCCTTGAGTTTGCCGAAGCCTAAGAGCTGAACAGAGGAGATGGGCTTCTTGAAGTCGGGATTGCCTTTTGCAAGGGATTTGATGAGGAGCCTGCCGTCTTCAGGCCAACCCATTGCAGTCACATAGAGGTGCTTCTCTGTTTGGTTGAAACGGATGTCGCGATGGTCCATTCCGTTATATTGCCCCTCGTTGAAGCCCTGCGAGTTAATCTTGATATCCTTCTCTGCGACAGGGCCTTCGCCAAACTTCACCCAAGGCCGAGTGCCAAAGATACTCTCGCCATTTTGTGTCATCCAAGCCTCCAATTCATCGAGGAATTTGGCTGCCTTTTCGTCATAAGTTCCGTCGGCTCGAAGAGGAATGTTGAGGAGCAAGTTGCCATTCTTTGAGACGATATCGACGAGTTGCTTCACCAGATTGGTCGCTGAGCGATAGCCTCTTTCGTAAGTGCCTGTATTATAGTGCCAATCACCGATGCAATTGCACGTTTGCCAAGGTTCCTCCACCATTTGATTGGGCGCACCTCGCTCCACATCCCAAGTCAGCGCCTTCTTCTGCTCCTCGTTGAGAATCTTGCCGAAGACAACGCCTCGCGGGTTCTTATTATAAAGATGTGTGGC
>JAFYYO010000360.1 GCA_017557475.1 Bacteroidaceae bacterium | reverse complement strand
TAGCTGCCTCCGCCACGAGAGCTTCCGCCGCTATAGGTGCTGGTGCCTCTTGAAGATGAGCTGCTTGTAGTGGTCGTGCTTCTCGTTGAGCCACTGTTATAGGTGCCGCGTGAAGAGGTTGTTGTGGTGCTGCGAGTGGTCGTAGTGCCGCGTGTGTTGGTGTTTCCAACATTGCCTCTCGACGAACCTTGGCTGGTGCCGCGTGAGCCTTCGCCTATTTGTCTGCTTGTTCCATCAGTCCTTGTCGTGCCACGAGAGCCGTAGGTTGTGCCAGAGCGGGATGGTCCTACGCGTCCATTGCCTGTTCTTCCGCCAGTCGTTCTGCCGCTGTAGGTTGCGGAACGCTGTCCCATGTTGCGGCTCGCAGTAGTCCGCTGTCCCGGGTTGTACCAGCCGTGATAGCCGCCATAATAGCCTCCGTAGTATCCTCCGTAGTACCATGGATCGTACCATCCGTAGTGATGCCAGCCCCAGCCCCAGTCGTACCAACTTGCGTAGCCGTAGCGATAGTAGGGAGCATACCAGCCGTACCAGGGATCATACCATGGGTCGTACCATCCGTAGCAGTAGTCCCAGATGTAGGGATCGTAGTAGCGTAAGCCATGATAGCGATACAGACGGGACGTCAGACAGAAGTCTCCGTCGTTGAGACCTGCGTTGTAGCCGGCATAATAGCCTGCGTCGTAGTCTGCCATCTCATTCTGTTCGGGATTGGTTGTAACGAGAAGCGTGTCGCCCTTCAGTTGATAGGAAGGAGAACCTGCTTGCTGTGTTGAATAACGACGGTTGTATTCATCTACATCGCGAAGTTGTCCTGTGTGGTAGTCAGCATTTGGATCGCCTTCGTCGTCGATGGAAGCTTGTGAACTTACCTGTGCGGATGAAGTCGTGTTCTGCTGAGTCTTCTTCTTAGAAGAGAAGGAGTACATGTCGTCGTCCTGTGCTGATGCGCTAAAGCAAATAGCCAAGAGCATCATGAGGGTAATAACTTTTGCTTTCATAGTACATTTCTTTTAAATGTTGATGCAAAGTTATGGCCTTTTATGAAATATGCAAAAGGGAAACACCTATTTTGTTGAGGAAATTTCCCCAACTGGAGAAAAAGAGCTACATTTGCAGAGTAAATGAACAACTATCCACGCATAAATGGCAAACATAACGTGTTATGTTGCCAAAGATAACGTGTTATGTTGGCCAACTTAACGTGTTACGTTTGGCGCCTATACATTATTATATATATTATGAAGTACTTCGAGGTGACTTGCAAGATATGTCCTTTCAGCCAGGATGCTGCGGATATTCTGTCTGCGATGCTTGCTGAAATCGGGTTCGAATCGTTTTCCGTCGAAGAAGACGGGCTGCTGGCTTACATTCAGCAAAGTGTTTGGGATGAGGCTGGGATGCAGGAAGTCGTCCAGAACTTCTGCTTGCCTGGAGTCAAAATCAGTTATTCGAAGGCTGAGGCGCCTGATGAAGATTGGAATCAAGTCTGGGAGGAAGAAGGATTTCAACCAGTTCAGGTAAGCGACGAGATTGTGGTTCACGACGTCAAACACGCTGATGTCCCGCAAGTTAAGTATGACATCGTCATCACTCCTCGCTTAGCTTTCGGGACTGGGAGCCACGAGACGACTCGTCTCATCCTACGGACTTTGACTCAACTTGACTTGCAGGGCAAGCACATTATCGACGCAGGAACGGGTACGGGCATACTGTCTATCATGGCCATCAAACGTGGAGCGGCAAGCGTCTTCGCCTATGATATCGACGAATGGAGCGTGGAAAATACGAAGGATAACCTGCTTTTGAACCACATATATAATAATGTAGAAGTCCTTTGCGGCGATAGTTCCGTCCTCGAAGACTGTGAGAAAGCCGACCTCTTGATTGCCAATATTAATAGAAACATCCTGCTTGGGGACTTGCCGCGATTCGCTTCGTCGCTCAAACAAAAAGGCCAAATGATACTGAGCGGCTTTTATTTGGAGGACATTCAGGCTTTGACGGAAGCTGCCGAGAAGTTGGGCTTCAGTCTCCAGAAAGTGGAAAGCGAGCAGGAATGGGCAATGCTTCTATTCGAAGCGAATGCTCTTGGCAGGCGTGATATTTGAGACCACAAGGCTTGGCACAATCATAGCCAAGCCGCAAAGGACAAGCGTTCCGAGGTCGATAGCGAGCACCCACCACCAGTTTATCATGACAGGAACGGCCTCGACGTAGTACACTTCGGGGTCCAAAGTGACCAATCCGAACTGCTTCTGCAGGAAGATAAGGGCGAAGGCCAACAGGTT
>JAFYYO010000359.1 GCA_017557475.1 Bacteroidaceae bacterium | reverse complement strand
GGAAAAGACATCCGACTGAGTGATTACAAGGGTAGGAAGCTTGTGCTCTACTTCTATCCGAAGGACAATACGAGTGGCTGTACGGCTGAGGCTTGCAGTCTTCGCGACAGATATAGTGACTTGCAAGGCGCTGGCTACGAGGTGGTTGGTGTGAGCAAAGACTCTGCCGCCTCGCATCAGAAGTTCAAGGAGAAGCACTCGTTGCCTTTCCCCTTGATTGCAGATGTAGATAAGACACTCATGGAAGCAATGGGAGCTTGGGGCGAGAAAGTGATGTATGGCAAGAAGACGATGGGAACAATCCGCACGACCTTCGTTATCAACGAGGACGGAATCATCGAACAAATCTTTTCCGGCAAGCAAGTCAACACGAAAGAACACGGCGAACAAATACTGAAGAGATGAAGAAATACGTTTTATTAATGCTCTGCCTTTGCTCAGCAGCAGCGCTGATGGCTCAGAGCCGCATCGACCGACAGAAACTGAACGACCCCGAATCCTTCACCATCGTGGTGTTTGGCGATGTGCAGAACTATACGAAGTACAGCGCCTTTCAGCCCATCTACGAGCTTTGCACGGCTTGGGTTGCCGACAACATCGAGAACCTGAACATCAAGACGGTGCTCTTCACGGGCGACCTCGTGAATCGGAATGAGATGATAGTGCCAGGTCGAGGTTCAATGAACCAGACAAGCCGACAGATGTGGGAATGGTCGAGCCACTGTCTCGAAAGGCTTGATGGCCGCGTGCCCTACATCATCGCAGCAGGCAATCACGAGTATGGCTACAATCGAGGCGATGAGGCTTTCACGCATTATCCTGAATACTATACGCCTGAACGCAACAGCGAGACTGCCAAGCACTTGGTGGCTGCTTTCCCTAATCGCGAAGGAAAGGCGTCTTTGGAGAATGCCGCTTGGGAGTTTAATACGGAGCATTGGGGCAATCTCCTCGTCATAGGAAGTGAGTGGGCACCTCGCGATGAGGTTCTCGACTGGGCAAAAGGCCTCTGTGAGAGTGATAAGTATAAGGACTATACAGTCATCTTCCTCACACATTCCCTGCTTCGAGGCAAGACTGCGAAGTACACAGACAACGAGGGCTACAAGATTGAGCCGCGCAACTACGGCAGAGAGATCTGGGAGAAACTTCTCTATCCCTGCAAGAACATCAGGCTTGCCGTTTGCGGACATACTGGTCACCCGGCTTCGGATGATGGCAAAGAGCCTGGCAGCAGCTACGATCACGAGATAAATAATGCTCATCGTTGCGACAAGAATTCTGCAGGTAAGGACGTCTATCAAATGATGTTCAACGTCCAGTACCTTGGTGGCGGCAACGGAGGCGACGGCTGGCTCCGTCTCCTCGAGTTCATGCCAGACGGCAAGACCATCAAAGCATCGACCTACAGCCCACTCTTCGGTATCTCCCCATTGACGAAGCACCTCGCCCATCAGACTGACTCCTTCTGCCAGTTCGACATGGTCGTTGAGAAGTAGAGAACGGAGTGCTTTCAAACTAGGCGTGGCTAATTGACCAACTAGGCATGCCTAGTTGCCAAACATAACGTGTAATGTTTGCAATCATAACGTGTAATGTTTGTCATCATAACGTGTAATGTTGGCCGACATAACACGCTATGTTTTCTAACGGGCTTGCCTATAGCGACTATTTTCCCCTTCTTTCCTTGCTTTTCTGCAAAGAATTGACTAATTTTGCACCCGCATACTATGTATATAATGTAACAGGATATGAAGATAGAAAGCAAGATAACAGAGGCCGTGAAGGTCATTGTGGAGGAACTTTATGGTCAGCAAGTGCCCGATAAAATGGTGCAATTGCAACAAACCAGGCCTGAGTTCGAGGGACAGATTACACTCGTCGTTTTCCCATTCACCAAGATGAGCCACAAGGCTCCTGATGCTACGGCGCAGGAGATAGGCGAGCGTCTTGTGGAACGACTCCCGAATGTAATCAGCAAGTTCAACGCTGTGAAGGGTTTCCTCAACCTCAGCATCAGTTCACGCGAGTGGATAAGTCTGCTCCAAGACATCTACGAGAATCCCAAGTTCGGATTTATTCCCGTCACAGACGACAGCCCACTTGTGATGATAGAATACTCTTCGCCCAACACCAACAAACCCCTGCACCTCGGTCACGTCCGCAATAACTTGCTCGGCTGGGCTTTGGCGCAGGTCATGCAGGCCAACGGAAACAAAGTCGTCAAGACAAATATCGTGAACGACAGAGGCATCCACATCTGCAAGTCTATGCTGGCTTGGCTGAAGTGGGGCAACGGCGAGACGCCTGAGACGTCTGGCAAGAAGGGCGACCATCTCATTGGTGATTACTATGTGGCCTTCGATAAACACTATCGCGAGGAAGTGAAAGAACTGATGCAGAGGGAAGGTTTGGACGAGGAGCAGGCAAAGATGGAGGCTCCCTTGATTAAGGAAGCCCACGAAATGCTTGTGAAGTGGGAGCAGAACGACCCTGAAGTCCGCGCTCTCTGGAAGAAGATGAACGAGTGGGTTTACGCAGGTTTCGACGAGACCTACAAGGCTCTTGGTGTCAGCTTCGACAAGATATACTACGAGAGCGACACTTATTTGGAAGGCAAGGAGAAGGTCGAGGAAGGTCTCGAGAAAGGCCTCTTCTATCGTCGCGACGACGGAAGTGTGTG
>JAFYYO010000358.1 GCA_017557475.1 Bacteroidaceae bacterium | reverse complement strand
ACTGGTGTCGAGATGTTCCGCAAGATCCTTGACGAAGGTGAAGCTGGCGATAACGTAGGTCTGCTCCTCCGTGGTATCGACAAGAACGAGGTGAAGCGTGGTATGGTTATCACTCACCCCGGAGCTATCACTCCTCACAAGGGCTTCAAGGCTTCTATCTACGTCCTGAAGAAGGAAGAAGGTGGCCGTCATACTCCCTTCGGTAACAAGTATCGTCCTCAGTTCTACCTCCGCACCATGGACTGCACCGGTGAGATTCATCTCCCCGATGGAATCGAAATGGTAATGCCTGGTGATAACGTAGAGATCAAGGTTGAGCTCATCTACGCTGTGGCTCTGAACGTAGGTCTCCGCTTCGCTATCCGTGAAGGTGGTCGTACCGTAGGTTCTGGTCAGATTACTGAAGTATTCGACTAAGAAAAAGCAACCTTTGAGGGTTGACCTCGAAGAACATAAGATTGGGTGGGTGGACAATGTCTTCCCACCCAAAATACGGGAATAGCTCAGTTGGTAGAGCATCGGTCTCCAAAACCGAGGGTCGTGAGTTCGAGTCTTACTTCCCGTGCTAAATTGTGAAAGTTATGTTTAAGAAGATTAAGAAGTATTGTAAGGAATCATACGACGAACTTGTGCACCATACAACTTGGCCTACACGTTCAGAGCTTATGAACAGTGCTGTTGTAGTTTTAACTGCTTCCCTATGCATAGCACTGGTAGTTTTCGTTATGGACTTCGTGTTCCAGTCTGGAATGGAAGTCATCTATGGTTTGCTGCGATAAAGAATCTCTCAGGAAATGGCAGACGCTGGAATGAAATGGTACGTACTGCGTGCCATCAGTGGTAAAGAAGGCAAGGTTAAGGAGGTAATCGATGCGCTGATGAAAACTCTGCCCGATTTCTCCAAACATGTCTCTCAGGTGCTGATTCCTACTGAGAAGGTGGTTACCGTCTCTGCAGGCAAGCGCAAAATCAAAGAGAAGAATCGCTACCCCGGTTATGTCTTCGTTGAAGCAGAACTGGTGGGAGAGACTCAGGCTCGTTTGCGCGAAGTGTCTAATGTGATGGGTTTCCTCAATGATTCGCGCTCAAGCAACAAGCCCATGCCGCTGCGTCCCGCTGAGGTCAGTCAGATGCTGGGCACCATCGACGAGATGGCAGAGATACCAGAAGATGTTTTCATCTCCTTCGAGGTAGGTGAGAGCGTCAAGGTTTCTGATGGTCCGTTCAGCGGATTCGATGCCATCGTCGAAGAAGTGAATAACGAAAAGAAGAAGCTGAAGGTAATGGTAAAGATCTTCGGACGTAAAACGCCCGTTGAACTTGGTTTCACACAAGTCGAGAAGCTTTAAGGCATTCTGTTACGTGCCTTGAGGTTTCACATAATAAATAAATAATAAAGTATAATCAAATGGCTAAAGAAGTTGCTGGATTAATCAAATTACAGATTAAAGGAGGCGCTGCAAATCCATCTCCCCCAGTAGGTCCCGCTTTGGGTTCTAAGGGAATCAATATCATGGATTTCTGTAAAGCATTCAACGCCAGAACGCAGGACCGTGCCGGTAAGGTGCTTCCTGTTATCATCACTTACTATACGGATAAGTCTTATGACTTCGTCGTTAAGACTCCTCCTGTTGCAGTACAGTTGATGGAGGCTGCCAAGCTCAAGGGCGGTAGCGCAGAACCCAACCGTAAGAAGGTTGCCCAGATTACTTGGGATCAGGTTCGCACCATCGCTCAGGATAAGATGCCTGACTTGAACTGCTTTACTGTTGAGTCTGCAATGAAATTGGTTGCAGGTACAGCCAGAAGTATGGGTATCACTGTCAAGGGTGAGTTCCCTGGTAAATAATTAAAACTTCAATTAAAATGAGTAAACTGACAAAGAATCAGAAGTTGGTAGCTGATAAGATTGAAGCAGGGAAGGCATACACCTTGAAGGAAGCTGCTGCCTTGGTGAAGGAGATTACCACCACCAAGTTCGACGCTTCTGTTGATATCGATGTGCGTCTGGGCGTTGACCCCAGAAAGGCAAACCAAATGGTTCGTGGCGTCGTTTCACTGCCCAATGGTACGGGTAAAGTGACTCGCGTGCTCTGCCTCTGCACACCAGATGCTGAAGCTGCTGCTAAGGAAGCAGGTGCTGACTATGTAGGTCTCGATGAGTATATCGAGAAGATTAAGGGTGGTTGGACTGATATCGACGTCATCATCACGATGCCCTCTATCATGGGTAAGATTGGTGCTCTGGGTCGTGTGCTTGGTCCTCGTGGCTTGATGCCCAACCCCAAGAGTGGAACTGTAACAATGGATGTAGCCAAGGCTGTCCGTGAAGTGAAGCAGGGTAAGATTGACTTCAAGGTCGACAAGACTGGTATCGTGCATACCTCTATCGGCAAGGTGTCTTTCACTGCTGACATGATCGCTCAGAATGCAAAGGAGTTCATCTCGACTATCATCAAGTTGAAGCCTGCTGCTGCTAAGGGTACATACATCAAGAGTATTTATCTTTCAAGTACAATGAGCCGCGGCATCAAGGTTGATCCTAAGGCTACTGAGGAAATCTAAAAAGCTGTAACATCATGAGAAAGGAAGATAAAATTGCAGTTATCGCGCAACTTGGCGAACTGCTGAAGCAATATCCTCACTTCTACCTGGTAGACGTTGAGGGCATGAATGCTGCCAGCACAAGCAGCTTGCGTCGCAAGTGTTTTGAGAAGGGCCTCAAGATGGTCGTTGTCAAGAACACGCTGATGATTAAGGCTCTTGAAAATGCAGAAGAGAACTTCGACGAGCTGAAGCCCGTAATGGTTGGCACGACAGCGCTTATGCTGACGGAGACTGCCAATGTTCCCGCTAAGCTCATCAAGGAACTGAACAGCAAGAAGCAGGAGAAGCCCGCTTTCAAGGCTGCTTATGCCGAGGGTGCTATCTATGTTGGTGCTGACCAGTTGAATACTCTCGCCGCTCTGAAGAGCAAGAACGAACTGATTGCGGACGTAATCGCAGCTCTCGAGTCTCCGATTATGAACGTGCTGAGCGCTCTTGAGAATAAAGAAGAAGCTAAGGCTGTGGAGCCAAAGGCTGAAGAGGCTAAGGTTGAAGAACCCCAAGCTGAAGAGCCCAAGGCAGAAGAGCCTCAGGCTGAGGAAGCTAAGGTCGAAGAACCTGCAGCTGAGTAATTAACCAAGTATAATAACAACTTAAATACATTAAAGAAATGGCTGATATTAAGGCTATTGCTGCTGAGCTCGTAGCGCTCACAGTACAGGAAGTAATTGATCTTAAGAACGAACTTAAGGAGACTTATGGCATCGAGCCCGCTGCTGCTGCTGTAGTAGTTGCTGCTGGTGGTGAAGGTGCAGGCGCTGCTGCTGAGGAAAAGACCGACTTCGACGTTGTCCTCAAGAGTGCAGGTGCTGCTAAGCTTCAGGTTGTTAAGGCTGTCAAGGAAGCTTGCGGTCTCGGTCTGAAGGAAGCAAAGGAAATGGTTGACGGCGCTCCCAGCGTGCTGAAGGAAGGCATGCCTAAGGCTGACGCAGAGGCTCTGAAGAAGACCCTCGAGGAAGCTGGTGCTGAAGTTGAACTGAAGTAATTTCCCTCCTTTAATAAGGACTTACGGGTAAAGGATCCTCTGGTAGAGGGTTCTTTGCCTTTTTGTGTCTATAAACTTTCACGAGAACACAATACAAGGTTTAGATGGCTAAGAAAAAGAATCAGAGAGTAAATTTTGCTTCCGTAAAAAGTCCGTTGGCGTATCCCGACTTTCTGGAAGTACAGCTGAAGTCGTTCAAAGACTTCCTCCAACTTGATACTCCTCCAGAACTGAGGAAGTATGACGGTTTGTACAAGGTCTTCTCTGAGAACTTCCCGATTAATGACACGCGTAACAACTTTAATCTGGAGTTTCTCGACTATTTCATTGATCCTCCCCGCTATTCTATCGAGGAGTGT
>JAFYYO010000357.1 GCA_017557475.1 Bacteroidaceae bacterium | reverse complement strand
CAGCCTCGCCTCCAGACTGAGGGAGCAGTAACAACCGACGATTTTACTGCTTACAACATCAAGAAGGTCAATGTCGGCTGGACTCCTGGCAAGCCCTTCGAGAACCTGCTCCACGATGCCAAGTTCCAACTTGTACCCAAGCGCTCCCAGCAAGAGGATGCCATCAAGGTAATCAAGAACACCGACACCATTCAGGGTCTTGACTAAGAGAGAAGAAACCAAAGTATTAACCTTAAAAATCTAAAACCATGATTAATTACAGTATTGCTATTATGGGTACAAAGCCCGGAACACTCAAAGCGAACATTACCGAGACCAAGGCTTATGGTGTGGCTCAGATTAAGGAACGCATCAGTCTCAGCGATTTCGCGAAGCACATCCACGATCACGGCTGCGCATATAGCAAGGGCGACATTGTCAGCATCCTTACTACTGCCGTGTCTTGTCTGCGCGAACTCATGCTCGAAGGCAAGCGTGTGAAACTCGGAGATCTTGGCGATTTCCAACCTCGCCTCCAAACTGAGGGCGCAGTAACCACCGAGGATTTCTCTGCCAAGAACATCAAGGCAGTGAATGTAAGTTGGACTCCTGGCAAGGACTTCGAAGATCTTCGCAACGATGCCACTTTCCAACTTGTCCCCAAGCGTTCTCAGCAAGAAGATGCCATTGAGGTAATCAAGAACACCGACACCATTCACGGACTTGAATAGTTATGTCGCGAGGACTTAGAAACTGCAACCCTCTGAACATTAGGAGGGTTGCAGGTACTACTTGGAAAGGCGAAATCCCTCAATCCTCCTCCCCTTCAGGGGGAGGTCGGGAGGGGTCTGGTTTTTGCCAGTTCGAGACCATAGAATGGGGATTGAGAGCCGCTTTCGTTCTGCTTCGCACCTATTCCACGAAGTATCGAGCCAACTGTGTTCGCGACATCGTTTCCAGATGGGCACCGCCAACCGAAAACAACACAGAGCAGTACATCAAAAATGTCTGCTTTTGGACTGGCTTCGGGGGCTTGCAAAGACTGACTGAAAGCGATTGGCCTGCACTAGTTCGGGCAATGGCAAGACAAGAATGTGGAGTTCTGCTTGACACAGAGACAATTAACCGAGGTTACAAACTTTTTAAAACGAACAACTATGAAAAGTAAAAACATTTGGGAAGTGCTGCTCAAAGTATTGGTAGCCGCCATCACAGCTGCCCTCACCGCAATCACAACCACAAGTTGTATGGGGCATGGGCCATTCTAAAGGAGAATAGCCGCTCTTCCAGGGCGGCTTTTTTGTGTCTTTTCCGAGAAGAAAAGAGAAAGTCCGAGAAAGGTTGAGAATGTTCGAGAACGCTCTTCTGAAAGCCATTCCCACCTCAGGAAGTTGCCGTAAATTTGCAGTGTCGAAAGAGCTCAACCGACACAGATAAGCAAAATTAAGTTCAACATCAAAAAGAAAAAAATCATGTTAATAGAAAATGTATTGATCAAGAAAGTTGGAGAGCCTCATGAAGGCACATCCAACGCAACCGGAGAGAAATGGAAGAATCGCAACATCCTCCTTTCGTGGGAAGACGAATTCGGGACGGCTTACTTGAACGCTCTTGTCGACGAAGAGCTTTGGCAGTCGCTCGGATACCAGGAAGGCGACTTCGCAACCCTGAACCTTCGTGTTCGCACAAAAGCATTCATGAGCGGCTACATATCCAATGACATCCGCATCAAAAAAACCTCAAACTAATTAACCTTAACCTTAACTTTATCCTTAACAGAACTATGAAATCAAGAATTGAAGGTGTAACACTCACCATTGAATCAAAGAAGAATTCGCTGCCCATTGAAAAAAGAATTTTCGGCAGCCTGAAAGTAAGTGAAGAACTCGACGAGGCTGGCTTCATCGAAGAAGAAGCACTACCCTTCCCTCTAGGCGTCAGAAAGCGCATAAGTCTCTTCCATCGGCCTGGGTACAATGTCTCTTACAACACCGAGACAGACAAGTACCGCATCAGCGTAAACATCGACACAAAGTCGGCAGACTGGACGCTCGACGCAGAAGATGGTTTCTACGAGTGTATGAACTATTTAGCACGGAGGACACACGCATGAGCCAGCCATATTCACCTTGCGACTACGTTAACCGAGCCAAGGACAATCATCCCAAACCTCTGACAAAGGAGATTTTTGACTCGCTACTCAATGGTATGGATGTCAAGATGAATGTAGAGAAGGTGCGCGAACACAAGCCCGATGCTGAACAATACAAAAGACTCTTGCCAGGCATTGCTTGGCAGAGTCAGTTCAACGGGCAAATTCGAGCCGATGCCAATGCCCTAAGTACAGGTATCTTCTGCCTCGATGTAGACATTCATCACGAAGACCGTTTCAAGGAACTGCTTCAAACAGAAGGTGTGGAAGCCGCTTACAAATGGGCAGAGGCAGAAGCCGAAGAGCGGGCAATGCGCTGGAAGGCAATGGCAGAAGCAGAAACCAGCACTCCTGCCGAGAACGGCGGAGAACTTGACATCCTTGCCATCCACATCAGCCCAAGTGGAACAGGCGTTCATGTGGTAGCACTTTGCCAGCCTTACTGCAACTCGATTGCCGAAGATCAGGCAAGGCTTGCAAAACTGCTGGGAACGAGTTACGACGATGTCTGCAAAGACGCTGCAAGAATCTTCTTTGTCTGCCCTCGTGAAGACTGGAAATACATTGACTACGAAACACTATTCCCAGATGAAACAGATTAAAGTAAAACGAGACTATCAGGCTGCGCCCTCAAAGGGCGTAGCCGTTACACCTCTCTCGGGCAAGTTCCCGACAGATTACAACGGTATTCCTTATGGCATCATCATCAATGCCTT
>JAFYYO010000356.1 GCA_017557475.1 Bacteroidaceae bacterium | reverse complement strand
GGCTGTCTTGAACAGTCCGCCGTGTCCTGTGATGCGGTCAATCTTAACCTTCTCTTCCTTCAGCAGGATATCGTTTCCAATCTTCAGCACACCGATTGTTGCATAAAGGTTGGCACGCATGAAGTTAGCCAGATTGAACTTGTCGTTGGCAGAACGCACGAACATCGGTCTACCCTCGGCAAGGCCTGTGATAGGCTCACCCGAAACGTAGTTGTAAGCCAGCAAGCCACCGCAATCGGCATCGCCCTCAAGAGCCTTGTTGTAAAGCTTTCCGTAGAGCACATCCATATCAACAGGAATGCCCATCAGTTCCTCGAACTCCTTGAAGATGTTAACCCATGCGTTGATGTCGGACGTACAGTTGTTGCAATGAACCATTGCAACAGGACTTCCGTCTGGGGTTGTAACCATGTCGATAGGCTCGTATGCCTTAGACAACTCCTTCTCAAGAACAATCATTGAGAATGATGATGTTCCGGCAGACACGTTTCCAGTGCGCTGCTTAACGGCGTTTGTTGCAACCATACCTGTGCCGGCATCGCCCTCTGGAGGACAGAGTGGAATACCTGCCTGCAAGTTGCCCGAGACATCGAGTTTTGCTGCGCCCTCGGCTGCAAGTTTGCCGGCATCCTCGCCAGCAACAAGCACCTTAGGGAAGATATCGAGAAGCTTCCAGCCGTAGCCCTTTGGAGCAACCAGTTTGTCGAACTTCTCAACCATGTCGGCACAATAAGTCTTTGTCGTAGAATCAACAGGAATCATGCCCGAAGCATCGCCGATGCCAAGCACCTTCTCGCCTGTCAGCATCCAGTGGATGTAGCCGGCAAGAGTTGTCTGGAACGTGATGTCCTTAACATGAGCATCGCCGTCGAGAATGCACTGATACAAGTGCGAGATGCTCCAGCGCAACGGAATGTTGAACTTGAACAGCTCTGACAACTCAGCGGCAGCCTTGCCTGTGTTGGTGTTTCGCCATGTGCGGAAAGGCACGAGCAACTCGTTCTTTGCGTTGAAGGCCATATAGCCGTGCATCATGGCGCTGATGCCGATAGATGCAAGCGACTTGATTTCAACACCGTACTGCTTCTGAACGTTGGCATGAAGGTCTGAATAGCAGTCCTGCAATCCGTTCCAGATGGCATCAAGGCTGTATGTCCACAAGCCGTCGACGAGCTGGTTCTCCCAAGTGTGGCTGCCCTGCGCAATAGGCTTGTGCGCATCGTCGATGAGCACCGCCTTTATACGGGTAGAGCCAAACTCGATACCGAGAATGGCTTTACCTGACTGAATTATTTCCTTAGCACCCATAATTAGCAAAGTGCTTTGTTAAGCATATAGTAAACCTCGTTTGTGCGAAGCTCCTTCTTGAAGTTCTCGATTGTAGTATCCTTGTTGATGCTTATGCACTCAATGCCAAGAATCTCGGCGAAGTCTGCCCAGTACTCAGCATCGATAGCGTATGAGAATGCGCTGTGGTGAGTACCGCCGGCAAGAATCCATGCGCCTGCGCCAATCTCGAATGTTGGCTGTGGAACCCAGAGAGCCGAAGCAACAGGAAGCTTTGGCATTGGCTTTGGCTCGATGCACTCAACATCCTGAGTAATAAGACGGAAGCGGTTGCCAAGGTCAACAACTGTAGCCTTTGTACCTGCGCCAGTCTTTGATGTGAACACCAAACGGGCAGTCTGCTGCTTACGGATACCGATGCCAAGGAAGTGAACCTCGAGCTTTGGCTTGTCGGTAGCGATAAGCGGAGTAACCTCGAGCATGTGGCTCTGAAGGATTGAAGTCTGGCCGTTAGCGAAGTTAAGGGTGTAATCCTCGAGGAATGAGCAGCCTGTTGACATGCCCTGATTCATAACCCAGAGTGAACGGTACAGACAAGCAGTCTTCCAGTCGCCCTCGGCACCGAAGCCGATACCCTCAGCCATCAGACGCTGTGATGCAAGACCAGGAATCTGGTCGAATCCACAGAAGTTTGGATCGTTGATGTCAGCATCGCCAAGGTCGTCGAAGTTAGTAGTGAAGGCTGTTGCGCCCTCGTCGGCAAGCACGCGGCGGATAGCGATTTCAGCCTTTGCTGCGTTTCTTACCTTCTCCCAGTAAACTTCCTCGCCTGACTCGTCGATCTTGATTGTATATTGTTTCTTGTACTCCTCAACAAGAGCATTTACATCAGCATCAGATACCTTCTTGAAGTATTCCATCAAAGAAGATACAGGAT
>JAFYYO010000355.1 GCA_017557475.1 Bacteroidaceae bacterium | reverse complement strand
TCACATAGTCGGCGTGACCCGGGCAGTCAACGTGTGCGTAGTGACGCTTTGCAGTTTCGTACTCTACGTGTGCGGTGTTGATGGTGATACCACGCTCCTTCTCTTCGGGAGCATTGTCAATCTGATCAAAAGACTTAACCTCAGAGAGACCCTGCTTTGCCAATACGGTGGTGATAGCAGCAGTCAGAGTAGTCTTACCGTGGTCGACATGACCAATAGTACCAATGTTAACATGCGGTTTGGTACGTTCGAATTTTTCTTTTGCCATAACGTTTGTTTTTTATTATATTAAATAATGTAGTTTGTTGTTTCTATTTCTCTCTTGAGCTGCTTCCGAGAGTTGAACTCGGGACCTCATCCTTACCAAGGATGCGCTCTACCACTGAGCTAAAGCAGCAACGCTTGTCATTATCTCACTTCTAAAAGAGAGCGGAAGACGGGGCTCAAACCCGCGACCCCCAGCTTGGAAGGCTAGTGCTCTATCGACTGAGCTACTTCCGCGTCTTCTCCGAAGACTTGGTTCTTCCTGTTTCGTCTCAGCATAATCAAGCAAGCTTGCTTCTGCATTCGACTTGCTAGGAAGTTCCTCATCCTCATGTTCTTCAGTAAGATGTGGGTGGTGATGGATTCGAACCACCGAAGGCGAAAGCCAGCAGATTTACAGTCTGCCCCATTTGGCCACTCTGGTAACCACCCTTTCGTGCTTCAAATCAGCTACCACTCTTGGTTTGCTGAGCCTCTTGTCGGATTCGAACCAACGACCCCGAGATTACAAATCACGTGCTCTGGCCAACTGAGCTAAAGAGGCAATTTACAGCCAAATCGGCGCGAAAAGCGCCTAATCGGCTGCAAAATTACACATATTTTTCGAACCAGCAAAAAGTTTCGTCGTTTTTTTAACGATTTTTTTGCTTTTCTTTATATTTGGAAGCTTGCCGCAGCAAAGATTCCACTGTTTGGTCGATTGCTTCTTCGAATGTGTTGCAAGTTTCCTGAGCGAACAACTCTGTGCCTGGCATGATTGCTCTTAGGGCGGCTTCTTTGTTCATTGCGGTCTCAGGCTTTACAACCTTAAGTGACACCTCTATCCTTCCTATTTCGTCGTTGAACTTTGCGAGTTTGGAGAGTTTCTTTTCGATGAACTTCTCCAGTTTCTCTGTTGCCTCAAAGTGGATTGCTTGAATTTTAATTTCCATAGTTACCTCCTTTTGTTTTAGCCCGAGGGTGGGCTTGGTTATACATTTCTTTCAATTGCTCGAAAGTGGTATGCGTGTAGATTTCGGTAGTTGACAAGCTCTCGTGTCCGAGCAGTTCCTTGACGGATTGCAGGTCGGCTTTGTGATTGAGCATCGCAGTTGCGAACGTGTGCCTGAGCACATGCGGGCTGTTGCGTTGCTGGGTGGTGACCATCGAGAGGTACTTCTTGACGATGCTTCGCACTTTGGCTGGCGTCATTCTTTGTCCGCTTCGCTCATCGAGGAAGAGGCTGTTGTCTGCGTCGAACTGCTTTGCGAAGGCATCGCGTTCTACAAGGTACCTGCGCAGGCTGTCGCCGAACTCATCGCCGTAGGGTATGATGCGCTGTTTGTTGCGCTTGCCTGTGACTTTGAGTTGCATCTGATCCAAGTCGACATCCTTGTCGTTGAGACCTACGAGTTCTGAGAGTCGTATGCCTGTAGAATAGAATGTGAGGAGAATCATGCGGTCGCGAAATCCTTGATAGTCTTCGCTGAAGAAGTCCCCGTCGAAGAGCCTGTCCATTTCTGTCTCGCGAACGAAGGCTGGCAGTTTCTTCTCCACCTTTGGCCCGGACATGTTGTGTACGGGGTCTTTGGTGACGAGGTTACGACGCAGCAAGAACTTATAGAAGGAGCGGAGTGAGCTGAGACGGCGGCGTACGCTTGTGGCGGCATTGCCTTTGTCCATCATCTCCACTACCCATTGCCGCACGATGTCGGCCGGCATTTCTGCCCAAGTGAGGTCGTTGTCAATTGCTTCATAGAACCGCTTGAACGCTTCCAAGTCGGCTTTGTATTCTTCAGTCGTCTTGCGGGAATAATTCCGCTCATACTGCAGATAATCTATGAAGTCTTCAATCCAATTCACGCACTTCGCATACTATTTCTTCTGCGAAGGTAACGTTTTTTTCTGACAATCCAAAGAGATGCGTCAAAAAATTAAGGACTTTTAATCTTCTACGCGGTTGAGCTTCTGCACATAGACAGCGTGCTGCATAGCGAGGCGCTTCAGAACAGAGGGCTTGTCGAATTGCTGACGGGCGCGGAGTTCCTTCACAACACCGGTCTTCTCGTACTTACGCTTGAACTTCTTGAGAGCCTTCTCGATGTTCTCACCTTCTTTTACGGATACTACAATCATGTTACTTTTTTTGTTGTTTTTAATTAGTTAATTGTTTTATGTAGCGAAAATGCGGCGCAAAATTACAATTACTTTTTGAATTGGCAAAGATTTTTAAGGAAAAATTACACTTACTGACTGCTTACTGCATTTGTCTACCCCAAAAACATAGCGTGTTATGATGGCAAACTAGGCGTGGCTAGTTGCAAAACTAGACGTGGCTAATTTGCAAACTAGGCGTGTTATGATTGCGAACGACACGTGTTATGATTGCGAACGACACGTGTTATGATGACAAACATGGCACGCTACGTTTGCAATCGCAGCGTGCCATGTTTAAAATTGCGCTTGGAGGCTTCTTGCCTCTCCTTATATATAATATATAATGTACGCGCGTTAGAGGTTGGCGTTGTCTTCCTTCCAGTTTGCAACGGGAGGTATGATGCCGAGTTCGATGATTTCGTCGCGCATCTTCTGCAGGTGCTCGTAGGAAGCCTGCAGTGCAGCCATCTCTTCAGGAGTACCTTCGGGAGCGGTGAAGCGAACGCCGTCCTTGTCGATAACGGTGGGCATTGCCATCATCACATTCTTGAAGCCGCACTTGTCGCAGTTCACATAGCAACCTGCAGGCCACTTGAAAGGCTCGCCACCCATAGCACCTTCAATCATCTTGACAGCCTGATAAGCAGGGCTCTGGAATGAAGAACGGCCACGCAGCTTGATGATGTTCGAGCCACCCTGAGTGGTCATGTGCTTGATTTCGGCCCAGCGCTCTGCTGTGAGAGGAAGCTCTGCGAGAGGCTTGCCGTCAATCTTTGCCTTAGAAGCGAAGACTGCCATCTGTTCGCCGTGCCCGCCATAAGTGTAAGCATCGGTCACCTTGTCCTGCTGCACGCCGAACTCCTGAGCGAGTTGCTGCTGCAGACGGGTTGAGTCGAGAGCT
>JAFYYO010000354.1 GCA_017557475.1 Bacteroidaceae bacterium | reverse complement strand
TCTGCGAGGCTCATTTCGTCGTAGTAGAACATGCTTATAATGGCTTGTTCGTGAGGCTGAAGCATCTTCAAAGCTTGCTCCAGATTTTGGACTGTTTCTTCGTCGAGAGGAGCGTCTTCAGGAGCCTCCAGAGCCTCGCTTCCCTGATTTCTTTCCTCCATATAGACGAGCGTGGGCTTCTTGCCTCTTACGAAGTTGAGCGACTCGTTGTAGGCGATTCTGCCCAACCAAGTTGAGAGCGAGGCCTTTTGCGGGTTGTATGTCGCGATACTTCGCAGAGCTTTGACGAAGACATCCTGATAGACTTCCTCCGCATCTTCGTGCCTCGAAACGATTCTCTGAACAGTTCGGAACACAGCAGGACCGTATTCTGCCAAGAACTTCTGGCAAGCTGCAGGCTTTCTCTGCTGCAAGTCGCGGGTCAGTATGACTGTCTCTTCTCCCATTTTCTTTGTGCCTTCTACTCCTTTATACACACAAAACGAAAAAACATTGCACTTCTGCCGAACTTTTTTCTTTGCCTCCCTTTTCTCTCACATAAAAAGAAAAACCCCGAGGGTTGAATTGAAACGAACTCTCGGGGCTTATATTATTTAATAATGTACTGTTCCCTTATTTCTCTTTATCGCAGGGCTCGACAACCTTCCACAGGATTGCTGCTACGAGAGCACCAACGAAGGGACCTACGATGAATACCCAAACATTTGCCAGAGCATCGCCTCCTGCAAAGATAGCGGGACCGATGGAACGAGCTGGGTTAACGCTTGTGCCTGTGAAGTGGATGCCTACCAAGTGGATGAGAATCAAAGCGAGACCGATTGCGAGGCCTGCAAAGCCTGCTGTTGCGCCGTTTGTCTTGTGGGTAGCGCCAAGCACTACAAGTACGAAGAGAGCAGTCAGCACGCCTTCCACGATGAGAGCAGTAACAACATTATTGTCGCAACCTGCTATGCCGTTAGCTCCTAAGCCACTATCTACGCCATAGAAGAAAGCCAGAAGTGCGCCTGCGAGGATACCGCCAACGACTTGTCCGCACATATAACCGCAGCAGTCCTTGAAGCTGATACGACCTGTAGCGAAGCAACCAAGCGTGATGGCTGGATTGATGTGGCAACCAGAGATGCCGCCGATGGTATAGGCCATCGCAACAACAGAGAGACCAAAGGCAACTGCTGTGCCCACAACTGCGGCTGTGTTAGCTTCTGCACAACCAAGACTAACGGCTGCACCGCAACCGAGGAATGTCAGTACGAATGTACCGATGCATTCTGCAATGTACTTTTTCATTTTGTTTTAGTTTAAAGGTTTAAGGGGTTTGAGGGATTATGTTATTCCATATTTCCTTCGATGGTGAGGCGAACGACTTCGTTGATGCCATTAGAGCGAATGGTAACGGTCTTCTGGAAATGGCCTGGGAACTTGTCTGTTCCGTTGTAAGTCACATCGACTACGCCTTTCTCGCCTGGCTTGATGGGTTCTCTTGTAAAGACAGGAATGGTGCATCCACAGCTTGCAAAAGCTTGATGGATTACAAGGGGAGCCGTTCCTGTGTTGGTGAAGGGGAAAGAACAACTGACTATAGGATCGTTCTTCGAGAATGTGCCGAAGTTGTAACGAAGGGTATCGAAGGTAATTTCAGCATAATTCTCTGCCTTTGTCGTTGCGACGGCTTTCACTTCGCTGACGTTCACTTTCTGTTTCAAAGTCTGCGCCTGAACCGAGAGCAAGGAGCAGGGAACAAGGAGCATGAGAAGGAAAATCTTTTTCATCATTCTAGTTTTATGTTCATAATTTCTGCGCAAATATAAGACTTATTTCCCAAAAGCCTAGCTTTTGATTGCATTTTTTTACCTTTGTGGCACGATTTTGACAATTATTTCGTACTTTTGCACCCATGAAAAACATCTGAAAGGCTGTGGAGCAAATCATTTTAGGCATAGATCCGGGCACGAGCATCATGGGTTATGGAGTGCTTCGAGTAGAGGGAAAGAAGGCAGAGATGCTGGCTTTGGGCGTCATCGACCTCAGGAAGTTTGCCGACCCTTACCTGAAGCTCGGCCATATTCACGAACGCGTTTGCAGCATCATCGAAGGCTATCTGCCTGATTGCATGGCGATTGAGGCTCCTTTCTTTGGTAAGAACATACAAAGCATGCTGAAGCTCGGACGGGCTCAAGGCGTTGCTATTGCCGCTGCTATTCAGCGTCAAGTGCCCATTACGGAGTATGCGCCTTCGAAGATAAAGATGGCCATTACGGGCAACGGCAATGCCAGCAAGGAACAAGTTGCCGATATGCTCCGAAGGATGCTTCATGTCGAGAAGGAAGAGATGGGCAAGTTCCTTGATGCCTCCGATGCTCTGGGAGCCGCTTATTGCCATTTCATGCAAATGGGAAAGCCTGAAACTGACCACAAATATCGAGGTTGGGCAGATTTCGTGAAGAAGAATAAAGAAAGGGTAAGCGGTGATTAAAGTCGAAAATGGAGTCACTCGTCATCCTTTGTGGCGAATGGCTGAGCCTATCAATCTGCACATCGAGAAAGGCGAGCAAATCGCGATTGTGGGCGATAATGCTGCGGGCAAATCGCGTCTCGTAGAAGTCCTTACAGGCCATTATCCTTTGCTTCTCAACGAGGTACATTACGACTTTTCGCCAAGCAAATCCAAGCTCGTCAGCGACAATTTGAAGTACATTTCCTTTCGTGACGCTTACGGACCTCAAGACAGCACATATTATTACCAGCGGCGCTGGAATCTTGGCGACCAGAGCGACGAGGACTCTCCGCTCATCGTGCTGAGTAGCGGCGAGTTGCGCAAGTATCAGATAAACAAGGCGTTGGCTTCGAATCCGCGAGTCCTTATCCTCGACAATCCCTTTATCGGACTCGATGCGCAAGCCCGTATCGACTTCCGAAACTTGCTGGGAACGCTCACGAAAGAAACCAATCTGCTCGTCATCCTCGTTTTGAGCAAACGCGACGACATTCCCGATTTCATCACACACGTCCTTCCAGTAGAGGATTTGCGACTCCAGCCAAAGATGACGCTCTCGGAGTATCGGAAGCAATATGCCGCAGTTCCGCGTCCTCAGCTCAGCGACGAAATCAAGAACTGGATAGCAAATCTACCTGTTCGAGACCTTGGCGAAACCGACTTCTATCCCATTTTTGGAGGGGAAATTCTGCGTTTCAGGAATGTCAGCATCAAGTATGGGAACCGAACTATCTTGCAGCCTCTCAATTGGACCGTTCATGAAGGCGAGCGTTGGTCTTTGAGCGGCCCAAACGGCTCTGGCAAGAGTACGCTTCTCAGCCTCGTCTGTGCAGACAATCCGCAAGCCTATGCCTGTGATATCGAGCTTTTCGGACATCGAAGAGGAACGGGAGAAAGCATTTGGGAAATCAAGAAACACATCGGTTATGTCAGCCCAGAGATGCATCGAGCTTACCTTAAAGACATTCCAGCTATCGATTTAGTAGCGAGCGGGTTAAGCGATTCCGTTGGACTGTATGTGCGTCCCAAACCCGAGCAGAAGCAAATCTGTCTTGATTGGATGAAAGTCTTTGGCGTAGAAGGTTTGGCAGACCGCTCGTTCTTGCAGCTTAGTAGTGGAGAGCAAAGGCTTTGTCTCTTGGCTCGAGCCTTCGTGAAAGACCCAGAGCTATTGATTCTCGACGAACCCCTTCATGGTCTCGATGACCGAAATCGCCAGCTTGTCCGACTGATTATCAAGCAGTTCTGCCTGAATCGTCCACGCAAGACCCTCATTTTTGTTACGCATTATCAAGAGGAACTTCCCGACTGCATCACTCACAGCCTAACCCTTTCCAGCCCTTTATCGAAGGGATGTTGAGCTTCTCGACTCAGTACTCCAACAATCCTGCTTAGCAAGTACTCCAGTCACAACGTGTTGGTACTCGAGTATCTCCCTATAGGGACTGCAGTACCAACGTGCCAGGACTGACGATTAGGCTGGTTCTTCCCGAAAACTTTCCTTGTGATATTATGTGCTTATCTGGGGTGTTCGGTCGTGACGAAGCCTTGGGTTCGTCGGTCTCAATGCCTTTTCTGCCCAAATAAGGGAAAAATTCTTTCATCCCTAATCCCTGATCTCCAATCTTTTTTGTAACTTTACGCTCGAAAACAAAAATATTAACCCATAAAACAAACAATCATGAAGAAGAAATCATTACTTTCTTTATTTTTTTTGCTGATGTTTTTCGGCATGGCAAAAGCAGAAACCATCCAGATCGGTAGTGGCACAGGAACCACAGAAGCGGGAATTCCCTTTTCATCGGTCTGGAAGTATTGTATCACGCAGCAAATCTATTCTATTGCGGAGATTGGCAAGACGGGCACCATTGACAGCATTGCTTTCTACATGGTAAACTCTCCCGCAGGCAATACCGACGAGATCAAGACCCGAACAATCGACATCTATCTGACGAAGACCAACAAGAGCGTTTTCAGCAGCGCATCCGAGGGTATTGCAGTTGCTGCGAGCGAGAAGGTGTTCAGCGGTACCGTGGGCTTCATTAGGGACGCCTGGACGATGATTGCCCTCGATACACCTTTCCAATACGACGGCTCGGCAAACCTCTGCGTCACCATGAATGACAGGACTGGAAACTTTTCGGGCAGCTCTCCTTTCTGGCTCATATATGAAGGGACAAATCAAGTCATCAGATTGTACAACGATAACAAGGGCGCCTACGATCCCACTTCGCCAAGTAGTTGGACAGGTAACTCAGAGTTCTATAATCTTGATAGTAGAAAGGACCAGATTAAGCTCGCCTTTAGCGATGGCGGTTCTAAGACTCCCATCCACAGCGTTTATGTGAACGGCTATGAGCCTCCCGTTGCTGGCGAAAAAGCGACGGACCATCTGAATATAACCCTTCCCTCCGATGCTAACTACAGCTTCGCGTATGCACCTTATTGGTATAACAACGACGAGTATAAAGATTTCACCGGCACTTTTGTGGCAGGCACCCACTACTCTCTGGGCATGACGCTCCGGGCAAACGACGGGTACTACTTTGCCGACGACTGCACCTTCTATCTAAATGGCAGCACCGAACTTGTCGACAACACACGCACCGGGGTTAACAGCTATAACAATAGCAGGGCCTCTTTTTGGTCTGTTTCCGCGGCAGCAACCGAAGGTAGCGGCTCGGGCTCGGACGTCATCGAGATTGGCAGCGGCGAGGCCACCAGTAACAACTTGCCTACCAATACATATTATAAATACAGTCTCACTCAGCAACTCTATACAAAGGAAGAAATGGGTGGAGGCAACATCCTCGAAAGCGTGAGCTTCTTCAATACTGGCAGCGCCAAGACTCGCAACATCAGCGTTTATCTGACTCAAACCGACAGGACCAGCTTCAGCAGCGGCAACGACTGGGTCGATTACAATGATTATGATAAGGTGTTCAGCGGTGAGGTCGTCTTCGCAAGTGGCGAATGGACAACCATTCCGTTCGACAAGTCCTTCAGATATCTCGGCACGAACAGTCTCGTTCTCATCGTGGAAGACCATACCGGCTCGTATGTTTCGTCGGTACCTTTCTATGTGTTCGACGGTTCGAATCAGGCTATCCGCGCTTACAACGACAATCATGACTACAATTACAACGAACTGAGCAGCTATAACGGAACGCTCCTCAGCCAGAAGAACCAAGTGAAGTTCAACGACGTAAAACCGTACAATGTTGCTGTTTCCGACATCACCCACGAAAGTGCTACCATTACTTGGAAGGGTCCAGGCAACAAGTGGAACTTGGAGTACAAGAAGCAATATTCTGACAGTTGGAATGTCGTAAGTGGTCTGACCACTCGAAGCTACAATCTTAACTCTCTCACCCAGGAATACACTTATGATGTTCGCGTTCAGATAGATAACGGCGACGGTACCTACTCGGACTACGCTTCTGCCCAGTTCACGACTCCACAGCAATATGCAAGACCTACCAACTTGACGGCTCTGTCTGTCGCTCCTCATTCGGCCGTGCTGGATTGGACGGAAAACTGCGACGCTACTTCTTGGCAGATATGCGTTGATAATAATTTTGGTACATATACTATTGTAGACAACAAACCATACATTTTGACAGGTCTTACCCAAGGCGCAAACCATCAGGTCTGTGTGCGTTCCATCATCGATTCGGAGCATGGAATCTACAGTAACTGGAGCTATAATTGCGAATTTACCACGCCGCTTAACAATCCTATCCCCGAGATTTCTTCAGTCACCACAGGTCCCCACTTTGCAACAATCGAATGGGAAGGCCAGAGCGACAGCTACGAAGTGAGATACAGGAAGAAAGGCGAAGGCATAACCAGCCTTTTCTTTGAGGATTTCGAAAACAGCACATCATTACCAAGTGGCTGGCAAGCTCTCGATGCCGACGGCGACGGATATAATTGGGAAATTCTGACAGGCAGTTCTTATGCATATGTAGGGGAAAACTATGCTTCTTCTGCCAGCTATGATAATAGTGTCGGTGCTTTGACTCCCGATAACTGGCTCATCACGCCCAAGATAACACTGGGCACCAAGGTATCTGCATGGCTTTGTGGTAGAGGTTCCGACTATGCTTCAGAGCATTTCGCTTTCTACGTTTCCACAACTGGCACAAATCCGAGCGACTTCGTCAAAGTTTCGCCCGAATATGTCACAACAGGCGGATACGAGCAATACACTGCCGACCTCAGCGACTATACCGGCCAGGAAGGCTATATCGCCATCCGTCACTATAATGTCAGGGATATGTTTGAACTCCACCTCGACTATTTCGGCGTCTACAACATACAATGGGAAACCATTGAGACGACGGAAAAAACGATGACTATCAATGGCCTCGACTCGAACACCGAATTCGAGTTTGAAGTGGTCGGCATTATGGCAGGCCAGATGGATGCCCCAACCACCACTTCTACATTCAAGACTTTGGCGGATAATCCCATTCCCTTCGATGTCGTCGTCACCCCAACTGCAACTACGGCCCGAATCGAATGGACTGGCTACAGCGACAGTTACATCGTTTACTACAGAGAGAGGAATTCGAGCGCCACATTCTTCGAGGATTTCGATAGCAGCGATAATTTGCCAGCAGGTTGGCTTTCTCTCGATGCCGACGACGACGGATACAAGTGGTTCACTCTCCCAGAGGCTAAAACGGCATTGGGATTAAGCGAGTTTGACTTCGCTACACATTCGGGAGATGGAATTGTCACCTCTGCCAGCTTTATTAACAATATCGGTGCTTTGGTTCCCGACAACTGGCTCATCACACCACAAGTGACGCTGGGCACCAGTGTTTCTGCATGGCTTCGCGGACAGGATCCCAACTATGCTGAAGAGCATTT
>JAFYYO010000353.1 GCA_017557475.1 Bacteroidaceae bacterium | reverse complement strand
GGTAGAGGCAGTTATCCTCACTCTCGACCGCGAAGAGCGCAAGATGTCTCTCGGCATCAAGCAGCTCAAGGACGATCCTTGGGAGAACATCGAGGAGCGTTATCCCGTTGGCAGCAAGCACACTGCTAAGGTTCGCAACTTCACCAACTTCGGCATCTTCGTCGAGATTGAGGAAGGCGTTGACGGACTCATCCACATCAGCGACCTCAGCTGGACAAAGAAGATCAAGCACCCTAGCGAGTTCACTCAGATTGGTGCTGAAATCGAAGTTTGCGTCCTCGAGATTGATAAGGCTAACCGCCGTCTCTCTCTCGGTCACAAGCAGCTCGAGGAGAATCCTTGGGATGTCTTCGAGACCGTCTTCACTCAGGACAGCATTCACGAAGGCACAATCGTCGAGATGCTCGACAAGGGCGCAGTCATTCAGCTCGAGTATGGCGTGGAAGGCTTTGCTACTCCCAAGCACCTCGTTAAGGAAGACGGCACTCAGGCTCAGAAGGGCGAGAAGCTGCAGTTCAAGGTGATTGAGTTCAACAAGGACAGCAAGCGCATCATCCTCTCTCACAGCCGCATCTTCGAAGATGTTCAGCGTGCAGAAGCTCGTGAGGCTCGTGAGGCCAAGAAGGCTACTCGCAAAGCCGCTCCGAAGGAAGAGGCTCCAGCAGTACAGAACCAGGCTGCCAGCACAACACTTGGTGACCTCGACGCTCTGGCTGAACTGAAGGCTAAGATGAAGGAGGCTAAGCCAAAGGCTACAAAGGCAAAGGCTGAAGAGCCTGCTGCTGAAGCTGAGGCCGAAGCAAAGCCCAAGGCTAAGAAGACTACCAAGAAGGCTGAGGCAAAGGCTGAAGAGCCCGCAGCTGAAGAGCCAAAGGTAGAGGCTGAGCCCGTTGCAGAGGCAGAAGCAAAGACTGAGGAATAATCACATTCCAATAAGCAATGATAGCCCCGACCCCAATTGAGGGGTGGGGGCTTTTTCTTTACAAACGTGGAACCATTTGAACTGAATATATTGGGTTGCGGCTCAGCAAAGCCCACCACTCGTCACCAGCCGACTTCGCAAATACTGAATGTGCGAGGCAAATACTTCATGCTCGATTGTGGCGAAGGGGTGCAGGCTCAGATGCAGAAGATGGGGCTCTCGATGATGAACATCGGCCACATCTTCATCAGTCACAATCATGGCGACCACGTTTTCGGACTGCCTGGACTGATAGGAACGATGGACCTGCTGGGACGAACTGCCGAGCTGCACATCCACGGACCACAGCAAGTGGGAGAACTGCTCGACTTCCTCTTGAACACCTATTATGCCGACATTCAGTACAAAGTGCTCTTTTATCCAGTCGATGTGCGCAAGCACGACCTCATCTATGAGGACAGAAGCATCACAGTTCACAGCATTCCGCTGGAGCACAGGCTTCCCACTTCTGGCTATCTTTTCCGTGAGAAACCTCGTCTTCCACACATCAAGCGAGAACTAATCGATGCTTACAATATTCCCGTCAGCCAGATAAACAACATCAAGGCTGGGGCTTCGTGGACGACAGAGGATGGCACCGTCATTCCTCACGAACGCCTGACCTATCCAGCGGCACCTCCCCGTTCCTTCGCTTATTGTTCCGATACCGTCTATCTTCCTGAGTTGAAGGATATTGTGAAGGGAGTTGATTTGCTTTATCATGAAGCCACTTACCT
>JAFYYO010000042.1 GCA_017557475.1 Bacteroidaceae bacterium | reverse complement strand
GCTACCGATGGGATCGCTCTCATCCACAAGACCTTCTTTGAGCTTCAGGCTGTACCAAACGCCTCCCAGATAGAGGCTGAATTCATGCAGCTGAGCAGGACGATAAGGCTCTGAGCCTTTCGCAGTAACGATGAAGTTTTGGGAAAGTTTCTCGAGAAACTCCTCATCGCTCATGCCGTTCAAGTCCTTGACGACACGATTGTAGTCGAGAATTGTCAGCTGACTTGCAGGGAAGCAAACTGCCATGAAGTAGTTGTACTCCTCATTACCCTGATGATTCGGGTTCTGCTTAGCCTTCTCTGCACCCACAAGAGCTGCCGCAGCACTGCGATGATGCCCGTCTGCTATATATAAATAAGGTATAGCGGCAAAGGCCTCTGTGATAGTGCGGATGTCTTCTGCGTCTTTTACCAGCCAAAGCTGATGACGGAAGCCGTCGATAGGAGCAATGAAGTCATACTCGGGCTCCGTCTTTGCAATACGGCCAACGAGTGCATCGAGCACAGCATTATCGGGATAAGCAAAGAAGACAGGCTCCATGTTGGCATTGTTGACGCGAACATGTTTCATGCGGTCCTCTTCCTTATCACGGCGAGTCAGTTCATGCTTCTTGATGACGCCGTTCATGTAATCCTCCACAGCCGCAGCCACAACGAGGCCGTACTGCGTCTTGCCGTTCATCGTCTGGGCATAGATGTAGTACATCTCGTCTGCATCCTGCTTGAGCCAGCCCTTGTCCTGGAACTTCTGGAACTGACGCGCAGCCTCCTCATAGACACGAGGGTCGTACTCGCTTGTTCCGACAGGGAAGTTTATCTCGGGCTTGATGATGTGATAGAGCGACTTCTCGTTGTCGCCAGCCTCAGCGCGAGCCTCTTCCGAATCAAGCACGTCGTAAGGACGGCTCTCCACTTGCTCAACAAGTTCTTTCGGAGGACGAATGCCTTTGAAAGGTTTAACGACAGCCATAATTAGTTGACTTTGAATTTCGTGATACCATCGCGAAGGAAGCCCACAATCTGGTTGGCTGCAGCGATGCCTGCATTAACGTTGGCTTCGGCTGTCTGTGCTCCCATCTTCTTTGGCGTAGCGAAGTAACGGCCTTCAAACTTAGCGAACTCAGCATCTGCATCGGGCTTGATGTCCGTCAGGTACTTCAGGTCGGTACGCTCTTCCATGAGCTTGATGAGACCAGCCTCGTCGATGACCTCCTTGCGAGCTGTGTTCACGAGGATGCCGCCTTTCTTCAGCTTGCCAACGAGGTCGTAGTTGATGCTCTGCTTCGTCTCTGGAGTAGCAGGAATGTGGAGCGAAACGATGTCGCAAGTCTCGAAGAGTTCCTCCTGACTCTTGGCAGCAGTTACTCCAGCAGCCTCAATCACCTCTGCAGGACAATAGGCATCATAAGCAGCGACCTCCATGTCGAAGCCCTTTGCTACGCGAGCCACATTGCGGCCTACATTGCCGAAAGCGAGAATACCAAGTTTCTTGCCCTTCAACTCTGTGCCGCTTGTGCCGTTGAAGAAGTTGCGAACGCCAAAGACGAGCAAGCCGAAGACGAGTTCAGCCACGCTATTAGCATTCTGACCAGGTGTGTTCATAGCGACCACATTGTGAGCCGTAGCGGCAGCAAGGTCGATGTTATCATAACCAGCACCAGCGCGAACCACAATCTTCAATTGCTTTGCGGCATCCAGCACTTCTGCATCTACCTTGTCGGAACGAATAATCATCGCATCGACATCCTTTACTGCATCGAGCAACTGGCTCTTCTCTGCATACTTCTCAAGCAATACAAGTTCATATCCGGCAGCATCCGTTACTGCCTTTATGCCATCCACTGCAACCTTGCTGAATGGCTTCTCTGTTGCAACAAGTACTTTCATAACGGTCAATGGTCAATATTCAATGCTTAATGATTCTTCTCGAACTCCTTCATGCAAGCCACGAGAGCCTCGCAACCTTCGATGGTCATTGCGTTGTAGCAACTTGCACGGAAGCCGCCAACGTCGCGATGTCCCTTCACGCCAACCATTCCCTTGCTTGTAGCGAAGGCCATGAACTCATCCTGCAACTCCTGATATTCGGGCTTGAGGACGAAGGTGATGTTCATGCGAGAACGGCTGTCCTCCTCAGCTGTGCCGACGAAGAGTTTGTTGCGGTCAATCTCGCCATAGACAATCTCTGCACGCTTCTTAGCCAGTCTTTCCATAGCCTCGACGCCACCTTGCTTCTTGATCCACTTCAGGTTCTGCAGAGCGCAATAGATGGGAACTGTTGGAGGTGTGTTGAACATACTGCCCTTGTTGACGTGTGTGCGGTAGTCGAGCATTGTCGGGATAGGACGACTTACCTTACCAAGCAGGTCTTCCTTGATAATACAGAAGGTCACACCAGCCATACTCAAGTTCTTCTGAGCACCACCATAAATCATGCCATACTTGCTCACGTCAATAGGACGGGAGAAGATGTCGCTACTCATGTCGGCAATCATAGGCACAGGGCTGTCGAAATCCTTGAGAATCTCAGTGCCGTAGATTGTGTTGTTGGTAGTAATGTGGAAGTAGTCGGCATCCGTCGGAATAGTGAAGTTCTTGGGAATGTAAGTGAAGTTCTTGTCCTTGCTGGAAGCCACTTCGACTACCTCACCGAAGAGCTTTGCCTCCTTCTCTGCTTTGGTTGCCCAAACGCCAGTGTTGAGGTAAGCAGCCTTCTTCTCGAGGAAGTTGTAAGGAACCATGCAGAACTCGAGGCTTGCACCACCTCCGAGGAAGATGACAGCGTAACCTTCGGGAATGTCGAGCAGTTCCTTGAACAGAGCGACAGCTTCGTCGACGACGGGCTGGAAGTTCTTAGCGCGATGGCTTGTTTCCATCAAAGAGAGTCCGCTGCCCTCGAACTCGAGGCAAGCAGCAGCAGTTGCCTCCATCACCTCCTTGGGAAGGATAGAAGGACCGGCATTGAAATTGTACTTCTTCATTGTTTAAGATTTTATATGATTCTTTTATAATTTGCGCCCACAAAGATACAAAAATTAGTTCATAGTTCGTAGTTCATAGTTCATAATTAGTAAATATTTTAATTTTTTTCATTT
>JAFYYO010000352.1 GCA_017557475.1 Bacteroidaceae bacterium | reverse complement strand
GAGTTTTATGGCTACGAAGGTGAAGGCGACGACTCTCATTGGTATCAAGTCACGAACCTGCCTACCGTAAGCATTCATATTTATGCTGGCTACGATCCGAAGGATAAGGTGACAGAGTTGCCCTCGAACATCACGATTACATACGATGGTGGTACGCGCATTCAGGAGTATCCCATTACGACTCGAGGTCGTGGCAACGCTTCTTGGAGTTTCCCGAAGAAACCTTGGCGCATCAAGTTTGCAGACGGCAAGAGTCATCACATGCTTAGGGGTTCGTCGATGGAAAGCCCTGCTAAAGCCAAGAAGTGGACGCTCATCAACAACTATGGCGACAAGACTTTGCTTCGCAATTGTCTGGCGTTCGAGGTGAGTAAGCGCTTGAATGCCCTTTATACGCCTTGGGCTCAACCTGTTGATGTCATCATGAATGGCGAGTACAAGGGGTGTTATCAGCTTTGCGACCAGATTTCTGTGGATGCGCATCGCGTGCCCGTTACAGAGATGCTACCTACAGATATCGAGGAACCGGAAGTGACTGGCGGTTATCTCATCGAGGTTGATGCGTATGCCAGTTCCGAGTCGAGTTGGTTCAGAAGCAATCGCGGAAATCCTGTCACAATCAAGCATCCTAGCGACGATGACATTGTAACTCAACAGAGCCAATACATCAAGAGCCACTTCAACTTGATGGAGTCGTCGGTTTTTGCCAGCAACTATACCGATCCCGAAAATGGCTATCGCAAGTATCTCGATATCGAGTCTTTCCTCAAGCACTTTATTATAGGCGAGTTCTCGGGCAATATGGATACCTATTGGAGCGTCTATATGTATAAGGAGCGCGAAGAGAACCAGTTCCATGTGGCACCTTGTTGGGACTTCGACCTTGCTTTCGATAACGACCAACGCATATATCCTGTCAACGGTCGCACCAGCTGGGCTTATACGGGTGGCAGTTGCGCAGGTGACATGCGAAACTTCGTTACCCGACTGCTCAGCGACGATGTGGCCTATCAACAGCTCAATCAGATCTGGAGAGAGAATCGAAAGGTAGGTCTGCTCGACGAGACGTCGCTTGTGGCTTGGGTCGATAGCATGGCTCAGGATATTGAAGCATCCGCTAATCTTAACTTTATTCGTTGGCCGATTCTCAATAGTAAGGTCCATCAGAACGTCTCTGCCCTCGGCTCTTTTGATGCAGAAGTCGATGTGCTTCGAAACTATATCCCGACTCGTTTGAATTGGATTGACAGTTATCTCGGCTACGATCCGGAAATCGTTTACACTGATTCGACATACTACATCTCTACTCCTGAGCAACTCATAGAGTTCAGCGAAGTTGTTGCAAGCGGAGCCTCGTATAGCATTGGCTATCTCGAAAACGATATCGATATGGAGGGTTATAACGACCAGTTCCAGCCTATCGGGACAAAGGCGAAGGCTTTCCGAGGTATCTTCGACGGGCAGGGGCATCACATCAAGAACCTTCATGTTCAGGGAGGCGACTATTCCGGTTTCTTCGGAGCCGTCAGTGGTGGAGCAACTATCAGCAATCTTGTTCTCGATAGCTCGTGCTCAATCAGCGGTGCAAACTATGTTGCGTTGGCCGGAGGCTCAACAGGTTCCGGCAAGGTCACCTTCTCTTGCGTCGGAAACGAAGCGAGTGTGACCGGAACAGGTGCTAATGCGGCAGGTATCATCGGTTGCAACAAGGGTTCTTCCTGCACCTTCTCTATAACCAATTGCTACAATACGGGCAACGTTACTGGCAATAGCGAGAGTGCTGCCATCTGCGGTTGGCTCGGTACGAATGCAACCTTGCAGAACTGCTACAACATAGGAACCATCGCTGGTTACAACTATCGCAACGATTTCTATCGCGGCAGTGCCGATGCTTTGAACTGTTATAGCATCACGACTACACAGGTTACCCGCATCACCACAGAAGACGTTGAGGGCGGCAAACTCTGCTATAGGCTCAACAATGGCGTGACCATGGATCCCATTTGGTATCAGACGCTTGGCCAAGACGCATATCCCATCTTCGATTCCTCGCATTTGCCTGTCCTCAAGAACGATGACGATGTTTACTACAACGTTAGCAATGTTGCCGGTGACGTCAATAGCAATGGTGTCCTCGACGAGACCGATGCCCTTTGGATAGCGTCCTATCTGACAGGCGAAACACCATCTGGCTTCGAGGTTATCAATGCCGATGCGAATCTCGACAGCCATGTCGATGTGGCCGATGTCGTGACAGTACGTCGTATCCTCAACGACGTTCCTCTTGGCACCCAAGCCTTCACGGCACGCCTCTATTCGAGCAATGCTTCCGTCAAGGCTGACGGCACCCGAAAGATTACCGTTTGGATCAACACGAGCCGAGCTGCTACTGCTTTCGAGGCAGATATTGCCCTCTCTGAAGGACTGTCCGTCCAGGAAGGAAGCGTCGCTTTTGGCAATAAGTTCCAGACAGCTTCCCATCTCGCTTACGTTCTTCCAAAGGCAAATGGAGTCCATTTGATAGTCTATTCGCCAAGTAATGCGAACTTCTCCGCAACAACGGGAACGGCACTTACCTTTACCCTTGTCGGTGCTGAGGACTTCTCTGGAGGCACCTATGAGATACAGAATCAGTGCCTCATAACAGCAGATGGCGTGATTTCGCGACCTGAGAATGCAAGCTACGAAGTGTCTCTGGCCAAGACATACGTCACTTCCGTACAACTCGTGCCAAACGAAATTGAGATGATTGCTGGCGACGACGTTACCATTCTGGCCACCGTTTTGCCGGAATCGGCTACCGTCAAGACCCTAACTTGGACAAGTTCCGACGAGGAAGTGGCTGTAGTTGCCGATGGTGTTGTTACTGCCGTCTCAGCTGGCTCAGCTACCATTACTGCCCAAGCTACCGACGGTTCTAACAAGAAAGGCACTGCCCTCGTCTTCGTCTTCGACGATGCCACAGGCATGGCTTCTTCCTTTGGGGAGATGGAAGAGGGAATTATATACACCCTCAGTGGCACGCGCGTTGACCGCATCACCGAGACGGGCATCTATATTATCAATGGCAAAAAACGCCTCGTGAAAGTGAAGTGAAACTCACACACTTAGAGTTGTTATAAAATTAGCCACGCCTAGTTGCCCAACTAGACGTGGCTAATTGCTTAACTAGACGTGGCTAGTTTGCCAACTAGACGTGGCGTGCCAACTCCCCTCCCATCTAAGGGGAGGGGTGGCCGAAGGCTGGGGTGGGGTGTTAATGGTGGCCAATGCTTACCCCACCCATCGCTATGCTCTTCCCCTCCCCTCAAGGGGCGGGGAGTTCTCTACAGGCTTCCTTCCAATTAACCCTGCCTAATCCCCAAACAACCCCAGTGTTATTGGCCATCGTAACGTGTTATGATGACCAACATAACGTGTAATGTTTGCCAACGACGCTGCAGTTGTTTTGCAGGTCTCCTTTCTGTTAACTACTAATAAACGGCAAGGCTAAACTAAATAAATATGTTAAAAGGTGGCACCTGGTGCTGCCTTTTTTCGTTTTTTCCTTGCCTGCCCCGCGTAAAGTCCGTTCCTTTGCAGTAGAAAACATTAGGATAATTGTAAAACTGTCAAATCGTGAAATTGTCAGATCATAAGTTGAAACCTCTCACTCGAGCAGAGATGGATGTGATGAACGTACTTTGGGACGAGACTCACGCCCTTACTGTCGGCGAGATTGTGGAGGGTTACGAAGAACCCAAGCCTGCCTACACAACTGTGGCAACCTTCCTGAAGATACTCGAAGCAAAGGGCTATGTGGAGCACAAGAAGAAGGAAGAGACGGGTCGTACCTTTTATTATTCGCCCATGCTCTCGCGCGAGAAATACATCGCTCATGTGGTGAATGATGTGAAGGATACGCTCTTCGGCAACTCCACAAAACGTTTCTGCTCCTTCCTCATACAGAACGAAGAGCTTTCCGACGAGGATTTGCAAGAAATACTAGATTTAATACAGAGTTAATATGTTCGCGTACATTATAAAATCTGCACTATTGCTGGCACTTCTTTACGGAAGTTTTGCCCTTCTGCTGAGTCGAGAGACATTCCACAGATTCAATCGTCTGGCTCTGCTTGGCGTGCTTGTGGTGTCGATGGTGCTGCCTGCAATACATCTCAGCCTGCAGAAGCCCAGCTATCTCAGCTACGAGGAAGTAGCAGTTCCGCATATCGAAATGATTGCAGAACCCACTCAAAATGTGGAGCAGAACATCATGGCTCCTCAACCAATCCTGACCGAAACAGAGGAAACGGCACAGGTCCCGACCTTCCGAATCGATATAATGCAGGTCGCTAAGAGCCTCTATTTCTTTGGCCTTCTTGCTTCTCTCTTCGTTTTCTTCCTGCAACTCTTCCGACTTTTAGGGGAGATAAGAGGTGGTTTGAGGACGAAAGACGAGTTTGGCAATACAGTTATCATTAGAGGAGGCGACTTTGCTCCGTACAGTTTCCTACATTATATTATTATAAGCGTTTCGGATTATGAGCATCTTCGTCGTCCCATCTTGGCTCACGAACAAGCTCACATCCGCTTGGGGCACACTTTCGACCTGCTTCTTCTCGAAGTCGTGAAAGCCATTCAATGGTTCAATCCCTTCGTCTATCTCTTGGGTCGCGACCTGAAAGCAATCCACGAATATGAGGCCG
>JAFYYO010000351.1 GCA_017557475.1 Bacteroidaceae bacterium | reverse complement strand
CTCACAACCCAAGGCATCGGCATCAAGTTCCAACGCGACTTCAGCCGCTTCAAGGAACTCTTCCTGCGAGCAAAGAAGAAGGGGAAGAAAAATAGGGATTAGGGATTAGTTGTCTCTGCCCCCCGAACATTCGTCTTTAACTCCTTTAACTTCTTTAACTCCTTTAACTCCAAAAGAAATTAGAGATTAGGGATTAGTTGTCTCTGCCTCCCGAACATTCGTCTTTAACTTCTTTAACTCCTTTAACTTCTTTAACTCCTTTAACTTCTTTAACTCCAAAAGAAATTAGAGTCCTTCTGAGACGCGGCTGTAAGCGGGAGCGGACATCGGGCAGAAATCCTTGTCGAGATACTTGAAATAACCGGCAATCGCAATCATCGCGGCATTATCTGTCGTGTAGCTGAAGCGAGGGATGAACACTTTCCAACCATAACGACGAGCATAATCGTGGAAAGCATTCCTGAGTCCTGTGTTGGCTGAGACGCCGCCAGCAACGGCTACTTGCTTAATCTTCAAGTCTTTAGCAGCGAGTCGAAGCTTCTTCATCAAAATATCGACGATGGTCTTTTCGAGCGAAGCAGCGAGGTCTTCTTTGTGGTGCTCGATGAAGTCTGGGTCGTCCTTAATCCAGTCCCTCAAGTTGTAGAGGAAGCTCGTCTTCAAGCCGCTGAAGCTATAATCATAGCCAGGAATGTTGGGCTTTGAGAAAGAGAAGGCATCGGGATTGCCTTGACGAGCGAGCTTGTCGATAATCGGACCGCCTGGGTAGCCCAAGCCCATCACCTTCGAGCACTTGTCAATCGCCTCTCCAGCCGCATCGTCGATAGTCTGGCCGATGATTTCCATCTCCTTGTAACTCTTGACGAGTACAATCTGACTGTTGCCTCCGCTAACCAAGAGGCAAAGGAAGGGGAACTCTGGAGACTGGTAATCGTCGCCTTCTGTGTGGATGAAATGCGCTAAGATGTGGCCGTGAAGGTGGTTGACTTCAATCATGGGAATGCCCAACGAAGCTGCCAAACCTTTGGCAAACGACACGCCTACGAGCAGAGAACCCAACAAGCCGGGACCTCTCGTAAAAGCAATCGCGCTCAACTGCTCCCTTTCGATTCCAGCCTGCTTCAAAGCGGCATCCACAACAGGCACGATGTTTTGCTGATGAGCACGGCTCGCCAACTCGGGCACAACGCCGCCATAAGCCTCATGAACAGCCTGGCTTGCCGTCACGTTGCTCAACAAGATGCCGTCTCTCAAAACAGCTGCCGAAGTGTCGTCACAACTGCTTTCGATGCCCAAAATATAAGACCCCTCTAAATCTCCCCGTAGAGGGGAGACTTTATGTATTGCAGGCTTTGAAATATCTTTCATTTTTATCACGATTTTATTTGAATTCTCCCCCTTACGGGGGAGCTAGAGGGGGTCTACTATTTGCTTATTATTTCCACTCCGTTCTCCGTCATCAGATACGTATGTTCCCATTGTGCGCTGTCGGCTCCGTCTTCGGTCAGGACAATCCATTCCGTCTCGTCCTCCTCGTCGCCGCAAACGTACCAGTCGCCACCATTTATCATCGGTTCGATGGTGAACGTCATGCCTGGCACGAGAAGCATTCCAGTGCCCTTCTTGCCGTAGTGCTCCACATCGGGATCTTCGTGGAAAGCAAGCCCCACACCATGGCCGCAAAGGTCGCGAACCACAGTATAGCCGTTCTTGTGAGCATGCTTGGCAATCGCATTGCCGAGGTCGCCCACAAAGACATACGGCTCCGAGCAGACCTGCTCGCCAATCTTCAGGCACTCCCAAGCCACATCGACCAACTTCTGACGTTCTGGAGTCGTCTTGCCGATGATGAACATGCGGCTCGCGTCAGCATAGTAGCCGTCCAGGATAGTCGTGCAGTCCACATTGATGATGTCGCCTTCTTCCAAGATGTCGTCCTCGCTGGGAATGCCGTGACACACCACATCGTTGATGCTCGTGCAGCAGCTGTTCGGGAAGCCCTCGAAGTTGAGCGGAGCAGGGATGCCGCCGTGCTTAGTCGTGTAGTCATAGACGATGCGGTCAATCTCAGCCGTACTCATGCCCTCGCGAATCTTTTCTGCCACAGCGTCGAGCACAGCGGTATTGAGCACGCCAGCCTTTCGGATGCCCTCGATTTGTTCAGGCGTCTTGATGAGCTTGCGAGTCGGCACCAGTTTGCCCTTTGCTTCCCACTCCATTATCTTGAGGTCCATCTCCGTCGGCTCCAGCCCAGCAGGCACGAACCAACGCGGCTTTTGTCTCTTCTTCTTGCTCGTCATCGACTCTTTTTCTTCAATTTCGGCTGCAAAATTACGAATAAATTTACGATTTACAATGTATAATGTGCATTTATTGCAACCGACGAACAACGAATTCTCCTTTCGGTCTGTTAAGATTTCTTAATTAAAGCCGTTTCCGCGTTACAAATCGCTGGTTCGGGCGTTATTTTAGTAGAACAACCCCGAAAGTAGAGTTTTTACTTATAAATGAGGGCCCAACCTGCTCCTTCGTTGTGAAACGCGGGAGCACTTTCTTCTTTATTACTTAATAATCCTTAAAAGTTCAGCACCCAAGTTATATAAAATGGCTTTTGATGGGTTTTATAATAAAACGGCAATCATTATAAAAACCATAGGAACATTATGAAAAAGATTTTATTATTGACTTTGCTTGCTGCCCTCTGCTTGGCGGCCTGCGTAGAGAAACCGACACGTGTAACTACCGAGATTACGGTTGTAGGTGATTTGAGCGACCCAAAGCCAATCTACCTCAATACTTTCGGCAAACTGAGTCCTATTCAACAGGCACAAAGCATCGAAGACAGCAGCATCACCTTCCTGCTTGACACGACAGAAGCCATTTTCGTCGTCATCGACCGCAGCATCGACCGCAGCAGTCCTTGGGTTTGCTCTGTCATCGCCGATGGCACTCCTGTCGAGGTCACCATCAAGGACGGAGTCGGCGAGATAACAAAAGGCTCCGAGCAGAACATGAAACTGGCTGAGGGGCGCAATCAACTGAGAATCTTGGACGGCAGGATTGACAGCCTCAGGGGCGAGTATTGGAAACTGCGCGAAAAGTATGGCGATGAGCTTCCAAAAGTGGCGAAAGCCAACTTGGACAAGCGTCGGGATGACATCTCTGCGGAAATATCGGCCACGAAGAAGCAGGCCATCCTGGACAATGCCGACAACCTGGTGCCCATCTACTTCCTGTGCAAGAATGCAAACGACCTCGGAGTGGAGTTCCTCGAAAGCTTTATAGCCGACTATAAATACAAGGACCACAAGCAGATGGACTATATTTATAGCGTCATAAACGGGGAAAAACTCAAGAAGGAAGGCGCTAAGGTCGCGGACTTCGTGGCGAAAGACATGAACGGCAAGGAGTGCCATCTGACGGACTATGTAGGCAAGGGCAAGTATGTCCTCGTGGACTTTTGGGCAAGCTGGTGCGGCCCTTGCAGAGCAGAGATTCCCAACATTAAGGCCAACTACGAGAAGTACAAGGAGAAGGGCTTCGAGGTGGTAGGCGTCTCGCTCGACAACAAGCAGGAAGACTGGGAAAAGTGCGTCCAAGAGATGGGCATCACCTGGCCTCAGATGAGCGACCTGAAGGGTTGGCAAAGCGATGTCTGCTGGCTCTATAACGTTTATGGAATCCCCATGACCCTTTTATACGACCCCGAGGGAAAGGTCGTTTCGTACTGGTTGATTGGCGAAGCTTTGGGGCAAAAACTTGAGGAGATATTTAATAATAACTAGAGATGGGCAAACCCATCTTGCTCGCCTTTATCGCAGATAAACACGACTCTGGAGTAAAGAACATGGAGTATCGAAAAACATAACGTGGAATGAATGCAAACATAACGTGTGTCGTTGCCCAATTACGCGTGTGTCGTTGGGCATCATAACGTGGAGTGTAGGCCGATGCTCCTGCCAGTGTCGCCCCTCCGAAAATGTGACATGTGACATTGTGACATGTGACATTAAGGTGGTTTCTGCCGCTGAATCTCCCCAAATGCCCATCAGTAAAGGGATAGACTATAT
>JAFYYO010000041.1 GCA_017557475.1 Bacteroidaceae bacterium | reverse complement strand
TTGGTCGAGAAGGTGCCTGTGCGCTGGTCCATATAAATGCTCTCTTTGAGGTAGTAGCGTATTACTTCGGCACTGGGCACGTCGCTGTCGGCAACGGTCATCCTGCCATTGTTCTCCTCGTAGTAGATGCCGTAGCGTTCCAGCAAGTCCTTCACAGGGAGCTTATCCTTCTCGTCGAACGACTCGTTGCCGTCCAACTTATAGGTATAGGCATTGATGCGGCCTGTGAGGATAAGGCGGAAGAGATAGGTGAAGAGGTTCACCTGCCTGCCCATAGGCTCTACGGGATAGTACATCGGAGCGTTCTTGTCCTTCGTCAAGTCAAGTTGGCGATAGATGTCACGCTTCCATACCACATCGTCGGGCATGGCTGCCGTAGTGGGAAACATAAGCGATGCACGGTCAGTAGCATTGGATTTACCTGCCTGCTCTGTCTTTTGGGGCGTTGCAACACGAGTCTTTGCAGGCTGTGCATTAGCGGCACCTGCCATTAGGAGCGTGACCGTTATGAAAGAAAGTATGCGCTTCATAGCTTTACTATTTACCATTTACTGTTAACTAATTATTGCTTCTCCCCCTAAAGGGGGTCGGGGGGTCTACTTTATGATGACTTCCATGGCACCGACAAGCGTGCGTTCTATGCCGTCGGGACCTGTGGCATGAATGTCTGTGACGTAGAATCGTTTGTTACGAGCAAGGCCACGCATCTGCGCTTTCTGCTGGTCAGAGAAGTTCGCGCCGTTGCTCTTGTAGGGAACAGCATTGCCCATTGCGTCGTAGAAGACCGTCTGGAAGCTGTTCACGCGGAAGGCAATGTTCAGCAGACCATCGTCGATAGAGGCGCCGATGCCTTCTGTGTTCATCAGGATCTGCTTCGAGAGGCCGCCTCCACGGAAGTGATCTTCGCCACCCCCCTCAGCTGCGTAGGCAATGTAGGCAGTCGGGTCGGGCAACTTACGAACGCGGAACGTGAACTTACCCATCTCCTGCATACGACCTTCACTCTCGGCTGCAACGGTAACGACGGCTTCTGTGCCAGGCGTCGTAGGACGTGCATTGTACTTGCCTTCGCCTTTCTGTTCGAAGCTGCCGCCAGTCATGCTGACACGCAACTTGCTGCTGGGAATGCCGGGAACAGAGACGCTCATCGGGTTGTCATAGCCTGCGTAGAGCACATTCATGATGTCTGCGCTGACAGTTGCGCAGGGAGCCACGACGCTATACTTCTGCGAGAAGTCGCGGCGCACCTTTTCTCCGGAGCCGTTCAGCATCTCGATGTAACCGCTGAAAGTGTAGTCGCCGGTCTTCGAGCACACCGTCTCGTAGTAGCCCTTGTCGCTCTGTATCTGCTTGCCGCCAATGTAGATGGTCGGTCTGCGAGTTGTGTCGACAGCTGCCATGAGAATCTGTGCGCTGAAACGTCCGCCCTGAACCACAGTCACGGCATTGGGAATGACGTAGGCATTAATCTCGTTCACGCGAATATCCTTAACGTCGATATTGCTTACAAGATTGTGCAGCACCTCACCCTCTGCGTAGCGAACATCATTCTGCAACTTCGTGAGGAGCGTCACGGCAGCAGCTGTCGGCATATTCTCGAAGGAATACTCCTGCCAGTTCTTGCCGAGAACCTTTGCCTTAGTAGGCACTTCGGTGGCAAGGTTGCTGGTGATGATGTTCTTCTTCTCCTTGTCCGTCACCATGCGAACAATGCGTTCACGATAGTTATTGATGGCGTCGTAGAGTTCTTGGCCGCGTCCTGTACCAGGAGCAAGCATTACCTGAGTGCTGGCTTCCAAGTCCTCGCGGTTCTGTATGTTGTTGACGTCGGCATTCTTGCCGTCGCTCTTACGGACGATGGCCTCTTTGAGTTCCTCTGCCAAGTTGTAGAGAGAGTCGCTCATGCCGCGCACATACTGTGCCTTTTCGTACCATTCCTTCACCTTCGCAGGGTTGTTCTTCATCTGCTGGTCGAAGGTGCTGTAGATGCCCATGTTGACCTTTGAGGCATTCTCGGTACTCTTCTTCAACCCGTCTGCCACAAGAGAGAAACCTTCCAGTACGTCTGTTGACACATTGAGTGCCAGCATGGCCAGGAGGACCAGGTACATCAGGTTGATCATCTTCTGACGTGGGGATATCCTTTTCTTCTTTATTGGCATTGTTTTATTGCTTTCTGAATAATCGGATTATTCTGAATACTCTGATTCGCTCAAAGTCCTTTAATTCTCGCTTTCCTCAGTGCCCGGCACAGTCTTCATATTGACAGTGAGGGCCTTAATCATGCGTGCATAGACGTTGTTGAGTTCCTCGATTTGCTGAGCCATACGGCGCGTCTGCTCATCAATCTGCTCGATGGTGCTGACTTGCTTGCTGATGTTGCGCAACTGAAGCTCGTAAACGGTGGCAATACCTGTGATAGAGCGGTTGAGGTTCTCCATCTCTTCGCTGTCTGTGGACATGCGTTCTGCCTGCTTCTTGACGCGACCGAAGACTTCGGTAAGCTCTTGCAGTACCTCGGCATAGTTGGTAATGGCCTCCTCGACGGTAGCGGGGTCGGTAGCTTTGATTTGGTTGGCGTCGATGGTAGGACCGCCGTTCTGTATCTGCTCGAGAGCGAGCTGTGCCTGAGCGGCTGCCTGACCTGCTGCTGCAAGGTTGGCTGCAGCTGCGCTGAGACCTGTTCCTGCTGCCAGAGCATCTGGGTCGATAGGACCACTAGCTGCGGCTACTCCGCCTCCGCCAATCACTGCGGGACCTCCACCACCGATGACGATGGGACCTTCAGGCACTTCAGCACCTTCAGGAAGAGGTGTGCCGCCTGCCACTACGATTGCCTGTCCGCCGACAACAGCAGCGTCGCCTTCGGCATGAGGAACTTTCTCGTATGTCTTCTCGAAACCGGAGATGAAGAAGACCAACACCTCTGTGATCATACTGATGAACAGTATCAGATTGGCTCCGGGAATGTGCGTCAGTTTGAACAATGCACCTAAAACCACGACTGCAGCACCCCAGCTGTAGGCGTAATTCATAAATACTTGGCCGGATGGCGAGTCCATCCATTTTTGCAATTTAGCTATGGGATTCATATCTTTGTGTCTTTTCTGATGAATTATTTGCTGATGTGGGTTGTATTAGCGACGTGTTTTGCGCGTGCTGAGCGTCTGTCCGGACGAAGATGCCCTTGAACTTCTGCTGCTTCCTTTGGCCGAGCTGCTGCTTGCCTTGTTGGCTGTGGGTTTGTCATTCACCATTGTGCGAACGCAACGGAAGCCTATGAAGCATCGAGGTTGGTTTTGATATTCATAAGAACGCCAGGCGCTTCGTATCATACTCTCAGGGTCTTTCCATGAGCCGCCACGTACAGATTTCTTCTTCAGGCGGTAGGGGTCTTCCTTGGCGGCATTGTAGGAGAGTTCCGGGTTCATGTCTGCCATGCTTTCTACGCCGGCTTCTGTATAGACGGTACTTGTCCATTCGGCTACGTTACCTGCCATATCATACAAGCCGTTGCTGTTGGCCGAGAAGATGCCGCACTTGCAAGTGATGAGGGAGCCGTCCTTTGTGTAGTTTCCACGATCGGGCTTGAAGTTGGCATAGAAGCATCCCTTGTCGCTCTTGACATCTGGGCTTTCCCATGGGAAGGGGTTACCTTCCTTGCCACGAGCAGCGTATTCCCATTCCACTTCACTTGGCAGACGATAACGCTGTATCTGTTTCGCATAGCCGCCCAAGCCCTTCATGAGGAAGTTGGTACGCCATGCGCAGAAAGCATTCGCTTGTTCCCAGCTGACGCCCACTACCGGGTAGTCGTCGAAGGCTGGGTTCGAGAAGTAGAGCTTCATGTAGCGTTCGTTGTCGGCATTATGGAAGTCGTTCACCCAGCAAGTGGTGTCGGGATATATATTAACAATGTATGTGTTCAGGAAGTCCCATGGACCGGACAGGGGACGCGTGATGGTCTGGCGGATGATCTTGCCGTCGTCGTCGATCCAAGCTGTGTCCTTGCTGATGATGACCTGCTCGTTGTTGACAGGATGGTCAGTGTTGAGGTCGCGCTCTTCTGGGTTGAGGCGGTACTTACGCTGTGCTGCTGCCACGTAATCATAGATTTCGTAGCGATAGTTCATCTGGCTTGCGTCGAGCATCTTCGTGCCGTCGATGGGATGTATGACGTAGACGCTTTGGATGGCGCGGTCTTCATCCTCGTTGGCTTTGCGCCATGGAATGCTCTTGCTCCAGTCGAGGTGAGGCGTGATGGGGTTGCCTTCCTTGTCCTCTTCAATCTTGTATGTTTCATCGCCACCAAAGGCGGGATCGGCCAGACGCTCGCGAATGATGCTGTCACGCACCCAGTTGACGAACTGACGATACTTTGCGTTGCTTACCTCGTGTTGGTCCATCCAGAAGCCATCTACGCTGATGTCGCGCAGAGGAAACTCTGTGCCCCACAGTGTATCGTTCTTCTCGAGACCAATCTTGAGTGAGCCTTTGTGTACGGGAACCATTCCGAAGGGGGTTGGTTCCGAGAAGGAGGAGCCTTTTGCTCCTGTCACTTCGCCTCCGACGGCATTTGCCGAGGAGCTCGAACCGAGGCAGGAGGCCAAGACCATGCAGCCTATTGCCGCACCTACTAAAAGCAGACTTTTTGTCTTCATATTTAATTGTTTATAGGTTTCCTAGGTTCCCCTAGGCGTTCCTAGGATTTATTATAGTATTCTTACTGACTTGTGGAGGTTCTTTCCTTTTTTGTAAACGTCCAGGTCGTGTTGATATCCGATGAGTATTTCGTGTGTTCCGTTCAGCGCTCCCACGCCGCCGGTATAGACTTCGTAGGAGTAGCCGATGTTGATGCCGTGGAAGTCGAAGCCCAGGAGCAGGCCGACGCTGATGGTGGGGCTGTACATGAGGCCTCCGTAGAGCTTGTGTTTTTCGCCGTCGTACATGAGTCGGGCGTTGATGTCGCCTCTCCAGTTCAGCAGGTCGGAGCGTACCATCGCGTCCAGTGCCAGCTTGTATCGGGGCTGACGGAACGAGTAGTTGTAGCCGCCTTGCACCATGAATGTCGGATCAATCGTGATTTCGTGCGTCTTGTCGTCGCCCAACTTGATGGTCGGACCGAGCAGATGGATGGCACTTACGCCGGCATACCAGAGTTTTTTGTAGGTGTAGCGAATTCCGGCGTCGAGGTCGAAAGCGTTTCCTTTAATGTCGTTCGAGGCAAAGGCAGGGTCGCTGGGGTCGTTCAAATCGAGTTCTGAGCCGTTGAATCCCACCATGAGCAGTGCCGGACGAATGCCGATGCTGGCTCTGCCGCCGAGGAATTTCTGATGGAAAGCGTACTGAAGTTGTATCTTCTTATTGCTGAACGCTCCGATTCCGTCGTTGAGGAAGGCTGCGCCAACGCCGTGCTTCGGTCCGACGAAGAACAGAGGCATGTCGGCATTGATGACCATTGTCTTCGGTGCACCCTCGTAGCCCACCATCTGGAGGCTGTACATTCCAATTACATTCAACTTGCTGTCAAGCCCCGCCGCTGCAGGGTTGTAGTAGGACTGCAACGCCCAGGTGTTGGTAAACGCCGCGTCGAACTGTGCCCTTATTGCAAGGGGCACGAAGAGCATACCTATCCAGAGCAGTCTTTTCATCCTGTCTTTAATAACGATATATAATGTGAGTTTATTGTGTATAATAATGTATAATTTTGTTGGAAGCAGCATTTTTTTACTCTTTGTCTTAGTCTTCTGCCTTCAATAGATGTGCAGAAAATGTAAAGATTTTTCACCAAGTTTTACGATTTCTCAGGTTGCGATTCCAAACTAGGCACGTCTAGTTGGCCAACTAGGCACGTCTAGTTTGCCAATTTAACACGTTATGATGGCCAACATAACACGTCTAATTTGCCTTCATAACACGTTTAATTTTCAAAAGCAGCAGGGTTAAAATGCAAACGCTTGATAATTAGCTGGTTGGCGGAATGGCCCAAGTGCTCCTCCTCAAAAGGGATAGAGGAAAAAGTCGGCAAGTCTGTCGATGTAAAGATTTTTCCTAAGATTTCGGTTTGTAAAAGATTTGTCTAAGGCTTCCTGAAGTCTTCCCAGCCCTCGATGTCTTCCAGGTAGGTCCCCTCCTGCTGGGGTGCGACTGCCTGATACTCTTCCTTGCTGACTTCTACCATCGCCGTGTCGGTCTTCAGCATGTAATGGGTGCCAGCCGAAACCATTGCGTTATCTTTGATGACAAATGTTTCGCGGATTGCTCCAGAAGCAACTATCTTGCTCTTTTCCAGTTTGATGAACTCGGAGATGGTGGAGCCGTCGGCACCTATGCCGTCTCGGATGATGATGCCATCTGGCGTAATGGCGAGCCCCATTTGTGTTTGATCGACGAAGGTAATGAGGTGGAGGGAGTCTTTTGTGATGGTGTAGATGGCTGCGTAAGGCGGTTCGCCACGAAGGATGACTTCCGTATTGCCGTCTTTATCAAGGTCGGTCGAGATGAAGAGGATGGGGGTATTTTGCTTATAATCAAGTGTTTTCTTGCGTTGCAACTCGATAACGCCAATTCGCTTCCATGCATTGTAGAGCGAGTCTTTCTCGCAAGGAAGAGGCACCTTCTTGAGTTCTGTGTACACGAAGTCATCTTCGGTCACAAGCGTTTGCTCCGTGCTGCCTTCACTCGTCTTGTTATCTTTCGACTTCTTGGAGCCGCAACCAATCATCAGAACGGCCATAGAAGTCAGAAATATCATGGAAAGACTCTTTCTCATATCAGTTTTGTTGTCTTATTACACCAAAGTAAGACAAAGGTACGACTTCTTTCGTTTCCTACCAAGAAAAGCGGCGATTTTTTTGCAACTGCGTTTCATTATACAAGAAAAAGTACCGATTCTGCACCAACTTTCAGCAAAAATAGCTATCTTTGCACGCAAAATAATCGCAATAATATAATTAAGGTATAAAGAAATGGCTCAACAAGAAGATGTTTTCAAGAAGATAGTCTCTCATTGCAAAGAGTATGGCTTCGTTTTTCCCTCAAGTGATATCTACGACGGACTTGGTGCCGTTTACGATTACGGGCAGAATGGCGTCGAGCTGAAGAACAACATAAAGCAGTATTGGTGGCAGAGTATGGTGCTCCTTCACGAGAATATCGTGGGCATCGACGCGGCCATCTTCATGCACCCCACTACCTGGAAGGCAAGCGGACACGTGGATGCCTTCAACGATCCCCTCATCGACAATCGCGACTCGAAGAAGCGTTATCGTGCAGATGTGCTGATTGAAGAGCAGATGGCTAAGTATGAGGACAAGATTCAGAAAGAAATTGAGAAGGCTCAGAAGCGCTTTGGCGACAGCTTCGACGAGGCAAAGTTCCGTGCCACAAACGAGCGCGTCCTCGAGAATCAAAAGAAGTATGACGAACTGCACCAGCGTTTCCATGATGTGATGAATGCCGAAGGAGGTATCGACCTCGATGGTCTCAAGCAGATCATCCTCGACGAGGGAATCGTCTGCCCCATCAGCGGAACCCGCAACTGGACGGATGTTCGCCAGTTCAACCTCATGTTCAAGACCGAGATGGGCAGTACTGCCGATGGTGCAAGCACGATTTATCTGCGTCCTGAAACGGCTCAGGGCATCTTCGTCAACTACCTCAACGTCCAAAAGACCGGCCGTATGAAGCTGCCTTTCGGTATCGCCCAGATTGGTAAGGCCTTTAGAAACGAGATCGTTGCCCGCCAATTCATCTTCCGCATGCGTGAGTTTGAGCAGATGGAGATGCAGTTCTTCATCCAGCCAGGCACGGAGCTCGACTGGTTTGCAAAGTGGAAGGAATATCGTATGAAGTGGCATCAGAATCTCGGCTTCGGCGCAGAGAACTATCGTTTCCACGATCATGACAAGCTCGCGCACTATGCAAATGCCGCGACAGACATCGAGTTCCACATGCCATTCGGT
>JAFYYO010000350.1 GCA_017557475.1 Bacteroidaceae bacterium | reverse complement strand
GTTGACTGCCCGAGGCCGTCATGATGCTTGCGTCTTGCCAAGAGCGGTCCCAGTCGTGGAAGCAATGGCAGCCATTACAATTCTCGACGCTTACCTGCTTAATAAGTCCACCCAAATGGGCAAGTGATCGCTTATTCCTCCTTTGTAAATCGGTCCTTGGAAGGTTCGTGAAGGCGCACCATTCTCCTTGAGGAGAAACGAGAAACGTCCTACAGTAACTCTTTGCTCGACAAAGGGTAAAAGACTGGGACTTACGAGGATATGATCAAGGAATCCCCAGACCTTTCGGAAGTAATATGTGCCTTGCTCTCGCCTCAGTTCTTTGCGATTCTGAGGCATGAGTGAGGTCAGACTTTTCCCGATATCTTGAAAGATTTTGTCAGTCGGTTCGGCATTAAAGTCGCCCATAAGCAGAACACTTTTGCCCTTCATTTCGTCGAGCAGATTGCAAAGAGTCGCGACCGCAAGCTTTCGATGCGCATCACCTTTCCTGCCACTTCCAGCCCGACTGGGCAGGTGAACAACGACTAAATGCAGGGTGTCGGGAAGAGTTGGGCAAAGTCCCCAAACATGTAGGATGTCTCGAGTGGGGCGAAAGCCCTGTTCTAATGATGGAATACGAACGGTTTTGTGCCCACAAGGCCAGAATTGGAGCGAGTCGTAGAGCATCGCCACATCCACGCCTCTCACGTCTGGCCCTTCCTCGTGAATGTAAGCATAATGGGCCACTCGAAGCGGGCTTCGACGAGTCAAATCACGAAGGACTGAATCATTCTCCACTTCGCACATCCCAACAACCATCGGCCAAGCGCCCTCATCTGCAATTGCGGCGATGGTTCGCGACAGGTCGTCGAGCTTCTTCCAATAGCGTCCTCGTGTCCAATGGTAGCTTCCTTCCGGCATGAACTCAAAGTCCTCTTTGAGCGAGTCATGTTGGCAGTCAAAGAGGTTCTCGACGTTCCACCAAAGAATACGTTGCGAACTTGCTTCAAGAGAAAGGCAAAAGACCAAAAAGGAAAGCAAGAATCTCATAATCAGAGGAATGACGTGTTATACGTTCTCATTTCCTTTCGCAAGGCTTTGGCTTTACCTCCACAAACTTCATCCAGTCGCGCCCAGAAACGAGGGCTGTGGTTCATCTCGAGTCGATGCGTCAGTTCATGTTGCAAGACGTAGTCCTGTAAGTGATGAGGAAGAAGAACAAGATAGAGAGAAAGATTGATGCTGCCTTTCGAACTGCAGCTTCCCCAACGACCTTTTGCAGAGGAAACTCGGACACCATTCACTACGATTCCCCGCTCTTCAGCCATCTCGAAGAGTCGCGGCACAAGTCTTTCCTTCACTCGCTTCCGAGCAAAGGCTTCCAAAGTCTTAGTTATCCAGGCTTGAACGTCTTTGTCTGCCAAAACATCTGGCGATTGGTAGTAACAGACGACACCTTCTTCGTCCATTTCTGCTCTTACAAAAGACACATCCTTCTGCTCAAACCTCAGCCGAAAGTCTGCAGCATCGATGTGAGTATCAGGCGTATATCGACGGATTGGCCTCACAGCTTCACCTTCTTCTTGACGGCCTTTGACTCATTCTGCAAGCGGTCGAGAGCCGTTACGACATAGGTGTACTTCGTTTCGCCACCTTGATAGGGCAGGGCGAGGATTGTGTTCTTGGTGATACAGAGTATCTTTGAGGCGTCATCGAGGTTCACTCTTTCGCCAGGACCAAAGCGATAGACGACATACTGCTGAGCCTTGTCCAGCTCGTCATCGCCTTTGGGAGCCGTCCAGAAGAGCATCGGTCCGTCTTCTGTCCAAACGACTGCAGCCTTG
>JAFYYO010000349.1 GCA_017557475.1 Bacteroidaceae bacterium | reverse complement strand
TTCACCAATCTCAGGAATAGAAAGACGTCCTACGATGAAGCCACTCAAGCCGAGGGTGTAACCGCTATAACCGACCAGACCTACGATGTTGATGGCTGAGGTGTGGTTCGAGGCATCAGTGAAGATAAACCGCTGTCCGTCGCTTGTAACAGTACAAAACTCGCCCCAACTCTCGCAGCAAGTATAGAGCACAGGTGCCTGCAGAACGTTCTCAATGTTCAGTCGTGCTGGCAGGTTGCAGTATTTCCTGTTTACTTCACCGTCCTTGCAGGAACAGACAGCAAACAAAAAGCAACAGACAAGAGATAATATGAGGGAACGTTCCTTCATTTCTTATTATCTTTATTCCTTATTTCCCCAATTTCTTCTCCGCTTCTTCAGCCTTCTCGAAGTGGAAGCCGTTCCAGACTTCTTGCATGAGGGCTGCAATCTCTTTCGTGCAGAGGTTGCCGATGCTGCCTTCGTGGGTGTGATGAACTTCCTTCTTGGGAACGAACTTGCCTGCTTCGATGTCGAGTCCGACCTTCTTGTAGGCATCGCGGAAAGGCATTCCTTCGCTTGCCAGACGGTTCACTTCCTCGACAGAGAACATGAGGTCGTAGCGAAGATCATCAAGGATGTGTTCGTTGACCTCAAGTCGAGCGATGATGTAGGTCGCCATTTGCAGGCACTCTCTCAACTCCTCAAAATCTTGCAGGAAGACTTCCTTGATGATTTGCAAGTCGCGGAAGTAACCGCTTGGCAGGTTGTTCATGATGAGCGTAACCTGCTGAGGCAGAGCCTGTAGCTTGTTGCATTTGGCGCGAGTCAACTCGAAGACATCAGGGTTCTTCTTGTGTGGCATGATACTCGAGCCAGTCGTGCATTCCTTCGGAAGCTTGATGAAGCCGAAGTTCTGGCTATTGAAAAGACAGGCGTCGAAGGCAAGTTTGCTGACAGTTCCTGCAATTCCAGCCAAAGCAAAGGCAACGTCTCTCTCCGTCTTACCCCTTCCCATCTGGGCATAAACGACATTATAGTCGAGCGAATCGAAGCCAAGCAACTCCGTCGTCATCGTCCTGTTCAAAGGGAACGAAGAGCCGTAACCTGCGGCTGAACCAAGAGGGTTGCGATTGGTGATGCGATAGGCTGCTTGCAGGAAGACGAGGTCGTCAACAAGGCTCTCTGCATAAGCTCCCAACCATAGACCGAAACTGCTGGGCATCGCCACTTGAAGATGGGTGTAGCCAGGCATGAGAACGTCCTTGTAACGCTCGCTCTGCTTCTGCAACTCGACGAAGAGACTGCGGACATCTTCTGCCACAAGGCGCAGTTGCTTGCGAATGAAGAGCTTCAAATCTACAAGCACTTGGTCGTTGCGGCTGCGTCCTGAATGTATCTTCTTGCCCATATCACCCAGTCGACGGGTAAGCAGGAGTTCGACTTGAGAATGCACATCCTCCACGCCTTCCTCGATGACGAAGCGACCTTCCTTGATTTCCTTTAGGATGTTTCGCATCTCAGCAAGCAAAGTCTGCAGCTCGTCCTTCTTGAGCAGCCCAATACTCTCGAGCATAGTGATGTGAGCCATCGAGCCAAGCACATCTGCCTCAGCAAGATAAAGGTCCATCTCGCGGTCACGACCAACGGTGAAGCGCTCTATCTCCGCCGTCACCTCATATCCTTTGTCCCAAAGTTTACTTTTCATTGAACATTAAACATTGAACATTGTACATTGAACATTGAACATCATTTCTCCCCCTAAGGGGGTTGGGGGTCAGTATGGCAGGCTTGCCAACATCTGTGCTAAGCCATCGACGCCTTGCTCGAGTTTCTTTCCAACCATCTGACGGATGAAGAAGTTGAGGTCAGCCTTGAGGGTGAGGCGCATAGCACACTCGCTTTCGTTTTGTGGCAAGAGTTGAATCCACATATTTGCGGCTACAGGAACGCCTTCGGCAGCGAACTTGATGGTCTTGTCGGGCTCGCGTTCGATGATGCGAAGGGTAGCTGTTCCTATTGGAGTTTGACCCGAGACAGAGTCGGTATCAAACTGCAACGAGCGCAACTTCTCGACGATTTGTTCCAACTGCTCAGGCGAAACCTTATCTCCAGCCTGTTGCTTGATGCGCTCCATCGCCTCAGGATTGTCGAGTCCTTGCTGAATGACAGCCAAGTTGTTGAGGTCGGACAGACGCTCATACACTCGCTCGATGGGAGCGAATATCTTCTTTACTTCACTTTTGTATTCGGTCATATCAATTTGACAATTTGACGATTTGACAATTTAGGGCACTCCCCTAAAGGGGGAGCGGGGAGGGGGCTTTCCAGTTTGCGGGGTCTTTGCGCCATTGGTTGAGGGCCTCAACCTCAGTCTCTTTGATGTAGCCAGTCTTGAGGGCTTCGGCCACGACTGCTTCGTAGTTGGTGAGAGTTACGAGTTTTACGTTAGCAGCCTTGAAAGCCTCTTCTGCAACAGGGAAGCCATAAGTGTAAGAAGCAACCATTCCGACCACTTCGCAGCCTGCTTCTCTGAGGGCTTCGACGGCTTTGAGACTGCTGCCACCAGTGCTGATGAGGTCCTCGACAACAACAACCTTCATGCCTGGCTTCAGTTCGCCTTCGATGAGATTAGCGAGGCCGTGGTCCTTTGGTTTGCTGCGAACGTAGGCAAAGGGCAGCGAAAGCGC
>JAFYYO010000348.1 GCA_017557475.1 Bacteroidaceae bacterium | reverse complement strand
GTTGACTGCCCGAGGCCGTCATGATGCTTGCGTCTTGCCAAGAGCGGTCCCAGTCGTGGAAGCAATGGCAGCCATTACAATTCTCGACGCTTACCTGCTTAATAAGTCCACCCAAATGGGCAAGTGATCGCTTATTCCTCCCTTGTAAATCGGTCCTTGGAAGGTTCGTGAAGGCGCACCATTCTCCTTGAGGAGGAACGAGAAACGTCCTACAGTAACTCTTTGCTCGATAAAGGGTAAAAGACTGGGACTTATGAGGATATGGTCGAGGAATCCCCAGACCTTTCGAAAAAAGTAAGTGCCTTGTGCTTGCCTTAATTCTTTGCGACTCTGAGGCATGAGTGAGGTCAGACGCTTCTCGACATCTCGAAAGATTTTGTCAGTTGGTTCGGCATTAAAGTCGCCCATTAGCAGAACGCTTTTGCCATCCAGTTCATCGAGTAGATTGCAAAGAGTCTCAACCGCAAGCTTTCGATGCGCATCACCTTTCCTGCCACTTCCAGCCCGACTGGGCAGGTGAACAACGACTAAATGCAGGGTGTCGGGAAGAGCAGGGCAAAGTCCCCAAACATGTAGGATGTCTCGAGTGGGACGAAAGCCCTGCTCTGCCGAAGGAATACGAACGGCTTTGTGCCCACAAGGCCTGAATTGGAGCGAGTCGTAGAGCATCGCCACATCCACGCCTCTCACGTCTGGTCCTTCCTCGTGAATGTATGAATAGCGAGCCCTACGAAGCGGACTGCGACGAGTCAGGTCGCGAAGGACCGTATCGTTCTCAACCTCGCACATCCCCACAACCATCGGCCAGTCGCCTTCATCCGCAATTGCGGCAATCGTTCGCGACAGGTCGTCGAGCTTCTTCCAATAGCGTCCTCGTGTCCAATGGTAGCTCCCTTCGGGCAAGAACTCCTGGTCTTCTTTGAGCGAATCTCGTTGGCAATCGAACAGGTTCTCGACGTTCCACCATAAGATACGTTGCGAACTTGCTTCAAGAGAAAGGCAAAAGACCAAAAAGGAAAGCAAGAATCTCATAATCAGAGGAATGACGTGTTATACGTTCTCATTTCCTTTCGCAAGGCTTTGGCTTTTCCGCCACAAACCTCATCAAGCCGTGCCCAGAAACGAGGGCTGTGGTTCATTTCGAGTCGATGCGTGAGTTCATGTTGCAAAACATAATCCTGCAAGTGCCGAGGAAGGAGAATCAGGTAAAGAGAAAGGTTGATACTGCCTTTCGAACTGCAACTTCCCCAACGACCTTTTGCAGAGGAAACTCGGACGCCATTTATGTTGATTCCTCGTTCTTTAGCCATATCAAGGAGTCGTGGCACAAGTCTCTCCTTGACTCGCTTTCGAGCAAAGGCTTCCAAAGTCTTCGCAATCCAAACTTGTACATCTTTATCCGCCAGAACTTCAGGCGTTTGGAAGTAACAGACGACGCCTTCTTCGTCCATTTCTGCCCTCACAAATGACACATCCTTCTGTTCAAAGCGGAGTCGGAAATCCTCAGCCTCGATGCGCGTCTCTGGCGTATATCTCAGCCTTCTTATCAAAGCTTAACCTTCTTCTTGACTGCCTTCGATTCGTTCTGCAAGCGGTCGAGAGCCGTTACGACATAGGTGTACTTCGTTTCGCCACCTTGATAGGGCAGGGCGAGAATCGTGTTCTTGGTGATACAGAGTATCTTCGAGGCGTCATCGAGGTTCACTCTTTCGCCAGGACCAAAGCGATAGACGACATACTGCTGAGCCTTGTCCAGCTCGTCATCGCCTTTGGGAGCCGTCCAGAAGAGCATCGGTCCGTCTTCTGTCCAAACGACTGCAGCCTTG
>JAFYYO010000347.1 GCA_017557475.1 Bacteroidaceae bacterium | reverse complement strand
GGTGAAGTGGGCGTTGCCGTTGTGATGGAAGTGAAGACGGGCGACGTGAAAGCCATCGTCAATCTCACGCGTGGAGAGGACGGCGAGTACTATGAGATGAAGAATAATGCCGTGAGTGACTTGTGGGAACCGGGTTCAACGTTCAAGACCGCTAGCATTATGGTGGCTTTGGAAGACGGCAAGATAACGCTGAACAAGGAGGTAAATTGTGCTCCTGGCATAGTGAATATGCACGGACGCAAAATGAAGGACCACAACTGGAACCGTGGCGGATACGGTGTACTAAAAGTGGAAGATATCCTCGGGCAGAGTAGTAATATTGGTGTAAGTACCCTCATAGATGAGGCTTATTGCGACAATCCTGCGGCCTATGTCGATGGTTTGCATCGCGAAGGCGTAGGCATTCCCTTGAATCTTCCTTTTGTTGGTAAGGGTGAGCCTTACGTTCCACATCCCAAAGACAAGAACCGTTATTGGAGCAAGCCCGACCTGCCTTGGATGAGTATCGGTTATGTGACGATGCTTCCGCCTATAAGTACGCTCACTTTCTACAATGCTATTGCCAATGGAGGCAAGATGGTGAAGCCTCGCTTCGTGAAGGCCGAGCTCAAAGACGGCATGGTGGTGCGCGAGTTCCCGACAGAAGTTATAAAGGAGAGAATATGTAAGCCTTCCACGCTTCGCGACATTCAGTACTGCTTGGAGCACGTCGTGAGTGGCGGACTCGGCAAGAAGGCTGGCAATGGTGGCAAGCTCTTCAAGGTAAGTGGCAAGACCGGAACGGCTCAGTTCAGCGAGAATGGCTCCTATGCAGGCCGCAAGTATATGGTCAGCTTCTGTGGCTACTTCCCCAGCGACGATCCCAAGTACAGCTGCATTGTCTGCATAAGGAAGAAAGGCCTGCCTGCTTCGGGTGGTGGACAATGCGGTCCCGTCTTCAGCGAAATCTCGCAGTTTATCATGTCGCGAGACTCGATGAGAAGCGCCATAGCTGCCGCCGACACGAATTCTGTCTTTGTTCCCGAGGTGACGAAGGGCAGTAAGAAGCGTGCTGAAGCCATCGTAGAAGGCATGGGACTCTCGAAGAAGCAACTCAATCTGGTTGATGCGGACACGGTTGCACTGAATAAAGTTCCCGATGTAATCGGCATGGGTGTGAAGGATGCGGTCTTCACGTTGCAGAAGCGAGGCTTGCGAGTTCGCATCAACGGCTGTGGAGAGATTACAAAGCAAGATATTCCGGCAGGTTCTGTTGCCGTCAAAGGCAAGACCATCACCTTGACAGCATCACCAAAGACCAATTAATTAAAGACAATGAAACTACAGCAACTTATACATGATTGCGCGCCACAAAAGGTGGTGGGAAGCATCGACAGAGAAGTGACGGGCATTGAGATTGACAGCCGTCGCATTCAGAAAGGCGCAGCGTTCGTCGCTATGCGAGGCACTCAGGTTGACGGCCATACCTTCATCAGCAAGGCTATCGAGCTTGGTGCAAGTGTCGTGGTGTGCGAACAGTTGCCCGAAACGACCCAAGAAGACGTGACTTATCTCGTCTATCCCAACACTGAGGATGTGGTCGGAACGTTAGCCACGCACTATTTCGGCGACCCAACTCAGCGGATGCACCTCATCGGAGTGACTGGCACAAACGGTAAGACCACCATTGCAACTGTGCTCTATAATATCTTCCGCCAGTTTGGTTACAAGTGCGGACTGTGCAGTACCGTCTGCAACTACATTGATGGCGAGCCCGTTCCTACAGAGGTGACGACTCCCGACCCCATTACTTTGAACCGACTTCTCGGGCAGATGGCGGACGAAGGATGTGCCTATGCCTTCATGGAAGTCAGCAGTCATAGTGTCAGCCAAAAGCGTATAGGAGGTCTCAACTTCAGTGGCGGCATCTTCACAAACCTGACTCGCGACCACTTGGACTATCATGGGACGTTCGAGAACTATCGTGACGCTAAGAAAGGCTTCTTCGATGCTTTGCCCGCAGACGCTTTCGCCATCATTAACGCAGACGACCGTAACGGCATGGTTATGGTGCAGAACTGCAAGGCGAAGGTCAAGACATACTCCCTTCACTCTGCTGCCGACTTCAAGGCTCGCATTATGGAGGAGAGCTTCGAAGGCATGGACCTTGAGATTGATGGCAGAGAAGTGAGTGTACAGTTCGTGGGTCGTTTCAACGTCAGCAACTTGCTGGCCGTTTATGGAACAGCCGTCATGCTGGGCATCGAGCCGCAACAAGCTCTCGTCCTGCTCAGTGCGCAGAAGCCCGTCAATGGTCGTTTCGAGGCCATTCGTTCGAAGGAAGGCGTCACAGCCATCGTCGATTATGCTCACACGCCTGATGCCCTCGTCAATGTCCTCACGACTATCAACGAGGTATTGAACGGAAAGGGGCAGTGCTGGACAGTTTGCGGAGCTGGCGGCAACAGGGATAAAGGCAAGCGTCCGCTCATGGCGCAAGAAGCTGTGAAGAATAGCGATCGCGTTATTATCACGAGTGATAACCCAAGAAACGAAGATCCGCAGGAAATCATAAACGACATGCTGGCTGGTCTCGACAGCGCTCAGAAACGCAATGTCATCAGCATAGTGGACCGTAGAGAAGCCATCCGCACCGCTTGCACAATGGCTCAGCCGGGAGATGTGGTGCTCGTGGCAGGCAAAGGACATGAGGATTATCAGATAGTTAAAGGGGTGAAACACCACTTTGACGACCATGAAGTGATTCGCGAGGCATTCGGCTTAGAATAAGGACCTATGGAGAGTAGAAAAACATAACACGTTAAGATAGCAAACATAACACGTTAAGATCGTCATCATAACACGTTATGATTGCCAACATAACACGTTACGTTTTCAAACACAACCAGAAGTCATAAAAAACATACAATAGAAAAGGACATAACACAACATAAAGTCAACATCAAGACATGCTATACTATCTGTTCAGATATCTGGGAGAATTCGGAGTTTCGGGAGCCCATCTGTGGCACTATATCTCTTTCCGTGCAGTCCTCACACTGGTCTTGAGCCTCATTATTTCGATGTGGTTCGGCGAGTATTTCGTCCGTTGGATGCGCAAACACAACGCCAGCGAAGCTCAAAGAGACGCCAGCATCGATCCATACGGCGTGGAGAAGAAGGGAGTGCCTACTATGGGAGGCATCATCATCATTGTGGCCACACTTCTCCCCTGCCTGTTGCTTGGCCGTCTGCGCAACATCTACATGCTCCTCATGCTCTTTACAACTGTATGGCTTGGAGCACTTGGTTTTGCCGATGACTACATCAAGATGAAGGTCACGAAAGACGGACTTCGCCCCATCTACAAGCTTCTCGGCCAGGCAGTGCTCGGTTTGGTTGTCGGCCTGACACTCTGGATGAGCCCTGATGCTGTTATCTGTGAGAACATTCAGGACGAACGGCAGGGCACTGAGCAAGTTGTGACGCATCGGAGCGAAGAGGTGAAGAGCACCATCACCACCATTCCGTTCGTCAAGAACAACAACCTCAACTATGCTGACATCTTTACTTTCCTGGGCAAATACAAGTCCGCAGCAGGTTGGATATTCTTCGTGCTCGTCACCACTTTCATCGTGATGGCGGTCAGCAACGGTTCCAATTTGAACGATGGAATGGACGGTTTGTGCGCAGGCAACGCGGCTATTATGTGTATTGCTCTAGGCATCTTGGCATACGTGAGCAGTCACATCCACATGGCTGCCTACCTTAATATAATGTATATCCCAGGTTCGGAGGAACTCGTCATCTTCATTTGTGCCTTCGTTGGCGCGTTGATTGGTTTCCTCTGGTATAACGCCTATCCCGCACAGGTGTTCATGGGCGATACGGGAAGCTTGGCTATTGGCGGCATCATCGGCGTGACGGCCATCATCATACACAAGGAACTGCTTCTTCCGCTGCTGTGCTTCGTCTTCCTTATGGAGAGCATAAGTGTGATTTTGCAGACCAATTATGCCAAGATGGGCAACAAGCGCGGACTGAAATGGCGCGTCTTCAAGCGTGCTCCGCTGCACGACACATTCCGCGTAGCACCAGATCAGTTGCCCTCCAACTTCAAGGTACTCATCAATTGGCCTAAGGGTTGTTGGCTCGAATCAAAGATAACTGTCCGCTTTTGGATAGTGACCATCATCATGGCGGCACTCGCCATCGTAACATTGAAGATAAGATAAAAATGAATAGAATAGTGATACTTGGAGCTGCCGAAAGCGGCGTTGGAGCTGCAGCACTGGCTAAGGTGAAGGGCTTCGACGTCTTCGTCAGCGACATGGGCAAGATAAAGGAGAGCTACAAGCAGGTGCTTCGCGAGTATGATGTGCCTTGGGAAGAGGGACAGCATACAGAAGAGCTCATCCTCAATGCGGTTGAGGTAGTGAAGAGTCCTGGCATTCCTGAGGACGCTCCTATGGTGCAGAAGGTCAGGAACGCAGGAATTCCCGTCATCAGCGAGATAGAATTCGCCGGTCGCTATACAGATGCGAAGATGATTTGCATCACTGGCTCAAACGGCAAGACAACGACCACAAGCCTTATCTACCATATTTTCAAGAAGGCAGGCTATAATGCAGGCTTGGCAGGAAACATAGGTCGCAGCCTGGCACTGCAGATTGCCGAAGGTAAGACCTACGACTACTACATCATCGAGCTCAGCAGTTTCCAACTCGATAACATGTATGATTTCCGTGCCAACATTGCCATCTTGCTCAACATTACACCCGACCACCTCGATCGCTACGAGAATTCGATGCAGAAATACACAGACAGCAAGATGCGCATCGTGCAGAATCAAACCGAGGAAGACGCGTTCATCTACTGGAATGACGACCCCATCATCACTGCCGAACTTAGGAAGTATGGCATCAAGGCCAAGATGTGTCCCTTCAGCATCGTCAAGAAGGAGGGCATGATAGGCTACATCGCCGACGGCCAATACGTCATTGAGTACCCGACGCCCTTCAACATGGAGCAGGAAAGTCTGAGTCTGCGTGGCAAGCACAATATGTATAACAGTCTGGCTGCAGGCATCGCAGCTCGAATCAGCGGCATAGATGATGAATCGCTTCGCCAAAGCTTGAGTGACTTCGAAGGTGTGGAACATCGCTTGCAGAAAGTGGCTCGCGTAGGAGGTGTGCAGTACATCAACGACTCGAAGGCAACCAATGTAGATGCCTGCTGGTATGCTCTTGAAAGCATGACCACGCCCACCATCCTCATCATAGGAGGTAAGGACAAGGGCAACGACTACAATGCCATCAAGGAACTGGTGCAGAAGAAGTGCGCTGGCCTTGTCTATCTTGGTGCAGACAACACGAAGTTGCACAATTTCTTCGATGGAATGGGCATTCCTGTAGCAGATACCAACAACATGAAGGACTGCGTAGCGGCTTGCAGTCGTATGGCAAAGCCTGGCTATACAGTGTTGCTCAGTCCCTGCTGCGCTAGCTTTGACCTCTTCAAGAACATGGAAGATAGAGGCGAACAGTTCTGCGAACAAGTGAGGAACCTTTAAGCTAAAAAGACGATGAAACTAAATAAGCTACAAAACAAGACTTTGATACACGGCGACTTGGGCATCTGGGCTGTGTTCCTCATCTTGTGTGCCATCTCGCTGATAGAAGTCTATAGCGCCAGCTCTCGCATGACATTTGCCTCTGGAGCATACTGGGATCCTATCATGCAGCACGGCTCCTTCATGCTGATGGGCATTTTCATTGCGTGGCTTGTGCATTTCATCCCCTGCAACTACTTTAAGTTGTTGTGCACTATAGGCATATTCCTGTCGCTCTTCCTGCTCATTGCCGTGCTTGCCATTGGTCAGAAAACGAACGATGCAGGCCGTTGGATATCGATAGGATTCATACGCTTCCAACCCAGCGAGCTAGCGAAATTGAGTCTTGTAGGCTTCAGTTGTTTTATCCTTTCTTCGCTTCGTGACGAGAAAGGAGCGAGTCCGATGGGCTTCAAGATAGTGGCAATGACGGCTTTTATCACAATATTGCTCATCTTCACAGAGAATGCCTCCACCGCTTTCATCATTGCCATCGTCATGTTTGGCATCTGTTTCTATGCGCAGATACGCAAGAAGATACTAATTGGAGCACTCCTCTTGGGCATGCTTGGCATAGGCAGTGTCTTCGGCATAGCCTATTCCATACCTGAGAAGACACTTACTGAATGGCAGATGTCTGATGGACCTTTGCATCGTGTGCCAACCTGGATACACCGAATTACTGACAAGCAGGAGCGTCCAGAAGACCCTAGCAAGTACAAACCGCAAGAGAATCCGCAGAAAGCATACGCGAAGGTTGCCATCGCTACCAGTAATGTTATAGGTCGTGGTCCAGGCAATAGCCGTCAGCGTGACTTCATTCCGCAAGCTTTCTCCGACTTCATCTATGCTATCATCATTGAAGAACTTGGCTTCTTTGGCGCTGTGCTCGTGTTAAGTCTCTACCTCATATTGATGTATCGCTCCATGCGTATCGCCCAGAAATGCAAGGCGCTCTTCCCCTCTTATCTGGTGATGGGATTAGCTTTGATGATTGTGGTGCAGGCCATGATGAACATGGCTGTGGCTGTAGGGGCATTCCCTGTTACGGGACAACCCTTGCCACTCGTCAGTCGAGGCGGCACAAGCCTCTTCATCACTTGCACTTACATAGGTATGATACTAAGCGTGAGTCACACGGCAAAACGTAAACCTGAATACGACAACAAACAGCTAGAAGCTGCATAATATATATAATGTGTATGGATGAACTAAGAGTCATAATAAGTGGCGGCGGCACAGGAGGACACATCTTTCCTGCAGTGAGCATAGCCAATGCACTCCGCGAGATAAACCCTGACGTGAAGATTCTCTTTGTAGGGGCAGAGGGAAGAATGGAAATGCAACGTGTGCCTGCTGCCGGTTACGAGATAATAGGACTGCCTGTTCGCGGTCTGTTGCGTCCTCTATGGAAGCCTGGTAACATCAGCGTCTTGATGGATTTTCTGAAGAGCAAGCGTATGGTTAAGAAGACGATACGCGACTTCAAACCTGACGTAGCAGTAGGTGTAGGTGGTTATGCCAGTTCGGCAACCCTCAATGCTGCCTACGAGTTGGGCATCCCTTGCCTCATTCAGGAACAGAACAGCTTTGCTGGCCTGACCAACAAGACGCTTGCCAAGAAGGCAAAGAAGATATGTGTAGCATACGAAGGCATGGAGCGCTTCTTCCCTAAAGACCGTATCCTGCTCACGGGAAACCCTGTACGTCAGAGTTTGCTCAATGATTCCCTGACACGAGAGGAGTGTGCTGCAGCCTTTGGCCTAAGCGCATCAAAGCCTACTATCCTGCTTATTGGAGGAAGCCTCGGAGCACGTACCTTAAACGAGAGCGTCATGAGGAACCTTTCTCGCATTGCTGCATCGCCCATACAGTTCATTTGGCAGACTGGTAGCTATTATAAGAAGGAGATAGAGCAGACGCTCGACGTGAAAGGTAAACCCACGAATCTTGTTGTTACGGACTTCATCAGCAGGATGGACCAGGCATATTGCTTGGCCGACCTCGTCATCAGTCGTGCGGGAGCGGGCAGCATCAGCGAACTCTGCTTGTTGGGCAAACCAAGCATCCTCGTGCCTAGTCCCAATGTGGCAGAAGACCATCAGACACACAATGCAATGGCGCTTGTTAACAAACAGGCTGCTTTGCTTGTTCGAGATGCAGATGCTCCTGAGCAGCTCATACCGCTTGCTATGGAGACGGTGGTTAATACAGAGAAGCTTCAAGAACTCGGTAAGAATGCCGCAGCGATGGCCTTGCGCGATTCGGCACGCATCATTGCCGAGGAAGTTATTAAACTTGCAGAACAGAAGCAGTCATGAATGCAGAGCAGATAAAGGCAGTTTACTTCGTAGGCATAGGTGGCATTGGCATGAGTGCCATTGCTCGTTATTTCCTCAGCCGCAGCATTCTTGTTGCTGGTTACGACAAGACGCCGAGCGACCTTACAGAGCAACTTCGCAAGGAAGGAGCCTTGGTTCACTATGAAGACAATGTGGACCTTATTCCTGCTCCCTGTCGTGACAAGAAGAGCACGCTTGTAGTCTATACACCTGCCATCCCTTCTGAACACAGCGAACTGTGCTTCTTCCGTAAGAACTGCTTTGAGATACAGAAGCGTGCTCAAGTGCTTGGAACTTTGACGCGTTCTCTCAAAGGGCTCTGTGTGGCAGGCACTCATGGCAAGACGACCACTTCAAGCATGACGGCACATGTGCTTCATCAGAGCCACGTGGATTGTAATGCTTTCCTCGGAGGCATTACGAAGAACTATGGTACAAACTACATCTTGAGCGACAAGAGTCCTTTCGTTGTCATAGAGGCCGACGAGTTCGACCGCTCTTTCCATTGGCTTACACCATATGCAAGCGTCATCACTGCTACAGATGCCGACCATCTTGATATCTATGGCACAGAAGAGGCTTATCTTGAGAGCTTTAGCAAGTACAGCAGCCTAATCGTTTCTGGCGGCTTCCTCGTCATGCATACTGGGCTGAAGATGAGGCCTGATGTGCAGGACGGCGTAACTGTCTATACATATAGTCGTGAGGAAGGTGACTTCCATGCGGAGAACGTCTGCATTGGAGACGGGCGTATTACCTTCGACTTTGTCTCGCCTCTGGGCAACATTCCAGGCATCGAGCTCGGAGTACCTGTAAGTGTCAATATCGAGAATGGCATTGCAGCGATGGCTTTGGCACAGATAGCAGAAGCAACAGCCGAGGAGATACGTCGTGGTATGCTCTCTTTCAGTGGTGTGGACAGGCGTTTCGACTTCCACATCAAGACGGAAAAGATGGCCTATCTGAGCGACTATGCTCACCATCCAGAAGAGATACGTCGCAGCCTGGAAAGCGTTCGTGAACTCTACAAAGGACGTCGCATCAAGGCTATCTTCCAGCCGCATCTCTACACAAGGACTCGTGACTTCTACCGCGACTTTGCCGATGCGCTGTCGCTTCTCGATGATGTCTGCATCGTGGACATTTATCCTGCTCGCGAAGAACCTATTCCAGGCGTGACGAGTGCCCTTATATATGACAACCTCAAGCCTGGCATCAAGCGTCAGATGTGCAGCAAGGACGGCATCCTCGATGTGGTGCGGCAGGGTGGCTTCGATGTACTCATTACACTCGGAGCAGGCGATATTGAAGATTATGCTCAACAGATAACCGACATACTGCGACCTCTATCATGAAGACTGCAATAAAGATATTCCTGCTTTTGGCAGTGGTGGGCTACCTCGTGGTTGCTGTCTGGAAGTTCAGCGGACAGGCAGAGGACAGAATCTGCGAAGGTGTTCGCGTCGAGATCATTGACAGCATCCCCGACGGCTTCATCACTGATGAGTATGTACGCTCTATCCTGACCAGGAACAAGATAGCGCCTCAAGGGATGAAGATCTGCGATGTCAACTTGGAGCAAATAGAGCAGTTGATGCTCGAAGAGTCGCATATCGAGCGTGCTTCCTGCTACTATGATGCTGCTGGCAAACTCTGCATCAAGGTCGTTCCGCAGCAACCCATACTGCATGTCATCAGCGGTAAGGGCGAGGACTACTATCTGTCGAGCACTGGCCAGACGATGCCTACAGCCACTTTCAATGTGGACTTGTGTGTCGCTACTGGCAACGTGACGAAGAAGTTTGCTTCTGAGCATCTCTTGGAACTGGCCAGGTTCATCCACGACGACCTCTTCTGGAGCGAACAGATAGAGCAGATTCATGTGGTAAGCCCTGAAGAGATAGAGTTGTATCCTCGTGTAGGGCAGCACATCATCGAGTTGGGCAATGTAGAGGGATTCCAAGAAAAGCTCAATCGCCTTCGCATCTTCTATCGGGAAGGGCTGGAGCGTGTGGGCTGGAACAAGTATAAGAAGATTAGCCTGGCATACGACGGCCAGGTAGTATGCACTAAAGCAGAGATTAAAAAGAAATGATGGACCGCCAACTTTTCGCATCCTCTTCCACCCTTCGGCCAAGTCGTTGGTTTTCAGGTGGAATGTTGCGACGGAAAACACAACGTGTTATGAAGGCAAACATAACACGCCTAATTGGCAAACTAGACGTGCCTAGTTGACGAATTAGACGTGCCTAGTTCTTGGATGCTTTAGCACCAAGGCGCACCTCTAAGGTGCGGAAGAGCGAACTAGACGTGGCGTGTTTGGCGACTCAGCGTGGAGCGTGATTCTAAGCATCATATAAAAAACAAAATAATATGGGACCAGAAAAAGACATTATCATTGCAGTAGAGCTGGCATCGACAGCTATACGTGCTATCGCAGGCAAAAAGGAACCTGACGGCAGTATGCAGGTGCTTGCCTTTGCCCAAGAAGAATCGCCTAACACCATTCGCAAAGGCATCATCGACAACATCGACAAGACAACTCAGGCACTGACTCGAGTTGTCAACAAGTTGAGCGACAAGCTGGGTGTAAAAGTCAATAGCGTCTATGTAGGCCTGGGCGGACAATCGCTACGTTCAGTACATAATCGCGTGCTTTTGCAGTTCGACGGCCTTGAACTGCTTTCACACAAGATTATCGACAAGATGCATGACACAAACAGCGGCGTCGTTTATCCCAATGCTGAGATAAAGGAAGTCGTGCCGCAGGAGTTTACTATTGGCAGTCGCAGCATTGTCGATCCCGTCGGCATGCAGGCAGAAATGCTCGAGGCGAACTTCGTCAATATCATTGCCCGCACTACTTTGGAGGAAAACATCCGCAAATGTGTCAAAGGCGCAGGCTTGGAAGTGCAGGAAGTACTCATCTCGCCTCTGTGTGAAGCAGACGCCCTGCTCACGGCCAACGAGAAACGTTCTGGCTGTGCACTTGTTGATATGGGAGCCGATACGACTACCGTGAGCGTTTACTTCAACAATATCTTGCGCCATCTATGCGTTATTCCTCTTGGCGGTTCGAATGTGACAAGCGACATCACCAGCCTGAAGGTAGAAGCAGAAGAGGCAGAAGAACTGAAGAAGAAATACGGCACAGCCTATCGTTCCGACAGCGAAGACAAGACGGGACAGAAGATCAACCTGAGCTTCGACCGCACTGAAGACGAGGAGAAACTGCAGGAGATTGTAGAGGCACGCTACGAAGAGATTATCGCAAACATATGGCATCACATCTCGGCTTACAAGGATAAAATGCTCTCGGGCATCATCCTGACAGGTGGCGCAGCACGCATCCCAGACCTTCCAAAGGCATTTGCAAGACAAACAGGAGGCGACCTCAACGTACGCATAGCCAAGGGTTTACCTGAGAATGTAACCATCTCTTTTGGCGTTCAGGTAGGCGAACCAGACCGCCTCTACACCCTCTATTCTCTCTTGTTGGCAGGCAAAGAGAACTGTGTGGGCGAGATTGCAAAGGCTCCTGTTAAGGACCTGTTCGACTTTGAGCAGAAAGAGGAAGAACCCGAACCTCAGGAAAAGCCTGAAAGCAAGGTTGAGGCCGAAGTTCCAGAGAAGCCCAAAGGCCCCTCTGCTCTTGGTCGTCTTTGGAAAACCTTCGAGAAGATGCTTTCCGATGAGCCTGACGGAGAAGAGAACGCATAATAACATACCTTGAACGATAAACAGATACAACTATGGCAGAAGAAAAGAACATAAAGCCAATGGGTGGCATTAACTTCAATTTTCACCAGACGGAGAATCCTTGTATCATCAAGGTAGTGGGCGTCGGTGGTGGTGGTGGCAATGCCATCAATCACATGTATCGCGAAGGCATACACGAGGTGACCTACGTGGTTTGCAATACTGATAAGAAGGCACTCAACGACTCGCCAGTTCCCAACCACTTGCAGTTGGGCAAGGACGGCCTTGGTGCGGGTAACAATCCTGCTGTCGGACGTCAGCGTGCAGAAGAGAGTATCGACGACATTCGCGAGATGCTCAACGACGGCACACGCATGGTCTTCATCACCGCAGGCATGGGTGGCGGCACAGGAACTGGCGCAGCTCCTATCATTGCACAGTGTGCGAAGGATGCAGGCATACTGACTGTCGGCATCGTTACCATTCCTTTCAAGTTCGAGGGCAACAAGAAGATCAATCAGGCTCTTGACGGCGTGGAGGAGATTGCCAAGCATGTAGATGCGCTGCTGGTTATCAACAACGAGCGTTTGCGCGAGATTTATCCCGAGCTGACCGTCATCAATGCCTTTGCGAAGGCCGACGACACGCTCAGTATTGCTGCTAAGAGCATCGCGGAAATTATTACGATGCACGGCACCATCAACCTCGACTTCCAGGATGTGACGACGGTCCTCAAGGACGGCGGCGTTGCCATCATGAGCACAGGCTATGGCGAAGGTGAGAATCGTGTTACGAAAGCAATCGACGAAGCCCTGAACAGTCCGCTGCTCAACAACAACGACATCTTCAACTCCCGCAAGGTGCTGCTCAACATCAACTTTTGTAGTGAGAACGAGTCGGGCAACTTGATGATGGAGGAGATGAACGAGGTGAACGACTTTATGAGCCGTTTCCGCAAGGATGTGGAGACGAAGTGGGGCTTAGCAACTGATAGTTCCCTTGGCGACAAGGTGAAGATTACGCTGCTGGCCACAGGCTTCGGACTTCAGAACGTGCCTGGTGTTCGCGGCATAGTCGAGCAGAAGGAACTGGAAAAGACGGCCGTCGATCAGGAACGAGAAGACTACAACGAGGAGCGTGCGGGCTTCTATTATGGCTCTTCGACAGGCACGCCCGTTCGTCGTCGTCGCCACAACACCTACATCTTCACGGATGAGGATCTCGACAACGACGATATCATCTCAATGGTGGATGCTCGTCCCGTCTACAATCGTACGAAGGAGGAGACAAACAAGATCAAAGAGAAGAGTTCTCCCACTCAGGAGAGTGATACACCGACAATGGGTGTCGCCTTCGACCTTTGATGAGGATTTGAGTAGCAGCTCAACCTGTTTTCTCAACTAGCCGTGCCTAGTTGGGCAATTAGACGTGTCTAGTTTGCCAATTAGGCGTGTCTAGTTTGCGAATTAGCCGTGCCTAGTTTTTCTTAAGCCAAAACCTCGCGCAGCACATCAAGCGAGCGTAGGTCGCGGAACTCTGGCACATGCAGCTTGTAGTACGCCGTCAGCACATCCAGGATGCGATTGCGCTGGCTTCGATTCAAGCGGAAACTATGCATGTTTCGTATATTCATTCTGAGAAACAAGGGCAATCTCGCCGCTTCTTCACCTTTTAGGAAGAAATTGTGCTGAGGCTCTGTGTCTGTGGCTATGCTGTCTTTCAGATCGAAGAAGGACAGCATGTTTTTTGTGTCAATGTTAGGCCAGAAGCCCAAGTAGTGCGTTAGTCGGATGAGGAAAGCAATGTGAAAATTAGCCAATCCATCGCTTGTTGCGTCATACCATTGCAGGCTATATAATATATAATGGTATAGCTCCTCGTTCCTCACTTCGCTTCTCAAAACATTATGAAGAAACTCTGACAGGAACAAAGCTACAGTCTCCTTAATAGGGTCGTAGGGCAGGGACGTGTAACAATGGGCGTTGTGCAGTTCCTGAATCCGTTGTAGTGATGCCGAAGGATGGAAGTCGAACACCAGTTCTACGATGTTGAGGGGGCGCAGAAGAGTGGTGTGAAGGTTCCCTTTGCGTTGTCTGCGGCGGTCGCGCACAAGGAATGAGACACTGCCTCGCGACTGTGTGAAGATGTCCACAATGGCACTGTCGTCGTTATATCGGTTGTAATGCAGCACGATGCCGCGAGTCGTCTCAAGCATATAATCCTTCAAAAACCAATGTAAAGTTAGGTAAAATCGTACAACTAAACAGCATAAAACAGGAAAAATGCAAAGAAATGAACATTTTTCCTCGATTTTATTTTGCCAGTCTCGGAAAATGTTATACCTTTGCACCCGCAATTGAGCCCCCGTACTCAAAAGCACTGGCAAAAAAGCATTTGCTAAAGCCGAAGGTAAGGTCCCTTCGTCTATCGGTTAGGACGAGAGATTTTCATTCTCTAAAGAGGAGTTCGACTCTCCTAGGGACTACTAAAGAAACAAGTAATAAAATAAGAATAAGAAAAACAGATGGCTAATCACAAATCATCACTTAAGCGCATCCGTCAGGAGGAGAAGAGAAGACTCCACAACCGTTATTACGCCAAGACTATGCGTAATGCAGTGCGCAAGCTTCGTGCTACAACCGAGAAGGCTGCAGCAATCGAGATGTATCCCAGCGTTCAGAAGGCACTTGACAAGCTCGCTAAGATCAACGTTATTCACGCAAACAAGGCAGCTAACCTCAAGTCTAAGTTGGCAAAGTACATCCAGAAGCTCGGCTAATAAGCCACAATCTTTTCGCTATAACGTATAAGCGGCAGCTCATCGAGCTGCCGCTTCTGTTTTCAGGAATGCCTAGGGTGTCCTAGGAGAACCTAGGTGTTCCTAAGCATCAATGTTTGCGAAGGTCGCGTTCTTCTCGATGAACTCTCTTCTGGGACCCACATCTTCGCCCATTAGCATGGAGAAGACGTAATCGGCTTCTGCTGCGTCGTCGATTGTGACTTGCTTCAGGCGACGCTGCTCTGGGTCCATTGTGGTCTCCCAAAGTTGCTTGGGATTCATCTCACCAAGACCTTTGTAGCGCTGAGTGTGGAGCTTCGTGTCGTCGGCATCGCCATTGCAATAGGTTTGGATGAAGCGAATGCGTGCATCCTCGTCGTAGCAGTACTCCTCGATTTTGCCGTAGGTACAGCGATAGAGTGGGGGAGTTGCGATGTAGAGGCGGCCATCCTTGATGAGCTGAGGCATGTAGCGGAAGAAGAGGGTCATGAGCAGCGTGTCGATGTGCGAGCCATCGACGTCGGCATCGGTCATGATGATGGTCTTGTAGTAACGCAGCTTGTCGTAGTTTGCCTCTTTGTAATCATCGGGATTGAGTCCGAACTTCACGCCCAGAGCCTGGATGATATTGTTGACTTCCTCGTGTTCGAAGGCCTTGTTCCACATTACGCGTTCCACATTAAATATTTTACCGCGAATGGGAAGGATAGCTTGGAAGTGACGATTTCTGCCTTGCTTGGCTGAACCGCCTGCGGAATCACCCTCGACGATGAACAGCTCAGCGTTTGCAGGATCTTTGTCCGAGCAGTCGGCAAGCTTACCAGGAAGTCCACCACCACTCATAGGGCTCTTTCTCTGAACGTTCTCGCGAGCCTTTCTTGCAGCGACACGAGCCTGAGCAGCCAACAGTACCTTATCGACGATGAGCTTTGCTTCTCTCGGATGCTCCTCGAGATAGTTAGTGAGAGCTTCGCCTACAGCCTGCTGAACGGCACCAGCCACCTCGCTATTTCCCAGCTTAGTCTTGGTCTGCCCCTCAAATTGAGGCTCTGCCACCTTGATTGAAATCACGGCAGTCAGGCCTTCGCGGAAGTCCTCGCCGCTAATCTCGACACTATTCTTGGCAAGTTTCTCCAGCTCCTTATCGTACTTCTCTTCGGCGTACTTCTTGAGCACGCGAGTCAACGCCATACGGAAGCCTTGCAGATGTGTGCCGCCTTCGATGGTGTTGATATTGTTCACGTATGAGTGAAGATTCTCTGTGTAAGCCGTGTTATACATGATGGCAACCTCGATAGGAGTGCCCTGCTTCTCTGTGTTGAGGTAGATGACGTCGTCGAAAAGATGTGTTCTGCTGCTGTCGATGTAGCGTACAAAGTCCTTCAAGCCGCCTTCGCTGTGGAACTTCTCCGTCTTCGTGTTGCCCTCTTCATCAGGCCTCAAGTCCGTCAGCGTGATGGTGATGCCTGCATTCAGGTAGGCGAGTTCACGCATACGGTTAGCGAGGATGTCATATTTATATGTAGTGGTGGTGAAGATGGTCTTGTCTGGCCAGAACTGCTGACGAGTGCCCTGCAGGTCGGTTGTGCCGATAACGTCGACACCAGTCACAGGTTTGCCGATGCTGTATTCCTGCTGATAGATCTTGCCATCGCGATAAACCTGGCTGATCATCTTAGAGGAGAGTGCGTTCACACAACTGACACCAACGCCATGCAGACCGCCAGAAACCTTGTAGCTGCCTTTGTCGAACTTACCGCCAGCATGCAGCACGGTCATGACAACCTCGAGAGCGCTCTTGTGTTCCTTCTCGTGCATATCGACGGGAATGCCTCGACCGTTGTCCTGAACGGTGATGCTATTGTCCTCGTTGATGGTTACTTCGATGTGTGTGCAATAGCCTGCCAGCGCTTCATCGATAGAGTTGTCGACGGTTTCATACACGAGGTGGTGCAAGCCCTTCTCGCTAATGTCGCCGATATACATGGCGGGGCGTTTACGTACGGCTTCCAGTCCTTCCAGCACCTGTATGTTCGAGGCACTGTATTCCTGCGGGTTCTTTTCGAGTTCTTCCATTGAATTTAGTTACGTTTTTCTTTTATTTTGCATGCAAAGGTACAACTTTTCTTTCACATTTGCAAGCAAATGGGGAAGAAAAACACTTTGAGGAACTACTTTTTCCACTATAAAGACCTTAAGAACCTTAAACAACAGATTTGCCTTGTCGGATTTGACGGCTCTAACTCTCCAATTTCCCTATGTTTTTACCTCTGTTTAGCCCTGAAATTTGACGTAAAAACAGGTCGATTTTGTCTGCCTTATAAGGATGAATTTTCCCGATGAAATGGGCAAAAATTGCAGTTTTGGCGTTTCCTCAACCAAAGGTCGATTTTGGGGAGGACGAATCGCGTCTTCCAACTACCCCAGTCTAGTTTCCCAACTAGGCGTGGCTAATTTCCCAACTAGGCGTGGCTAATTCCCCAACTAGGCGTGGCTAATTCGCCAACTAGACGTGCCTAGTCTGGAAACATCGCGTGGAGCATCTGAAAACATAACGTGTAATGATCGCAATCATAACGTGTAATGTTTGCCAACATAACGTGTAATGTTTGCCTTCATAACGTGGAGTGTTTGTGCTCGCCTCCTTCGTCGACATTTATCTCGCCTTTTAGTTTAATCTCCCCAAGCATTTTTAGGGCATTTTTTAGGCAATTTTAAGGAGAAGTTGTAATATTTTACCAAATCCAACACTTTTTCTCGTTTTCTATGGCAAAAACACCGATAATTTTGGCATTATTACGTATAAATCCGTTAACAAACGTTAAAAAATAAGGGTTCAGGTGTATAAAATATAGAAATGACATTTGTAAAATGAGAAAATGTTGTACCTTTGCCACGATTTTGTCATTGCACCTGTACGCGCATACGTGAAGATAAAGTGCGGTGAGAATCCAAAATCGAAAAAGAAGTAAGAAAGATAGTAACGTTTTTTATAAAAACTTAAAGTATGCAATACATGCAAAGAACCCTAGGCCGAACGCTGTTGTTGTTGGCTTTTATAGCCGGAGGCCAACAGGCAGAGGCGCAGATCTCGTTGAAGAACAACCTGTTGTATGATGCCAGCCTGACTCCCAACATCGGCATGGAGGTGGGATTGGCTCCCAAGTGGACCTTTGACACCACATTCGGTCTCAACCCTTGGACGTTCAAAGACAACAAGAAGATTCGCCACTGGCTTCTGCAGCCCGAGGCGCGCTATTGGTTCTGCGAGAAGTTCAACGGTCACTTCGTAGGTTTCCACGCCATGGGTGGTCAGTTCAATGCCGGCGGCGTGAAGTTCCCAATGGGCATCGCCCCCTGTCTTCGTAACAATCGTTATGAAGGATGGTATGTCGGCGGTGGTCTTGTCTATGGCTATCAGTGGCCTGTAAGCCGCCATTTCAGCGTCGAGGGTGTCGTTGGAGTGGGCTACGACTATCTGAAGTACAAGAAGTTCCCATGCGAGAAGTGCGGCACACAGACCGACAGCGGTCACTATCACTATTTCGGTCCGACAAAACTGGCCCTTAACTTGATTTACAACCTCTAACCCCCTTTATAATATAATATAATAATGTATATGTCCATCAATCCACGCCATATTCTTGCAGGCCTCGTTATCTTGGCCTCGCAGTCGCTGAGCGCACAGACGCTGAGCGACGGCCAGACGCAGGTGAAGAATGCTATGCTGACACCCCAGGACGAGCAGATGGTGCTCACAATGGATGTTTGTCTCGACGAACTTAAGCTCAAGCAAAACCAGTCGGTGGTGATGCATCCCGTGCTCTATTCTCACGACGGCACACAGAAGGCTGCCTTCGAACCTCTGGTTATTGACAGCCGTAGAGAGTATGTGCTCTACAAGCGCGGTGTCTCGAACAAGGCCTATCGCGACGCTTCTCACGTGAAGCGCAACAAAGGAAAGGCTCAGACAGAATACTATCACAGCAACGTTCCCTACCAGTCATGGATGGAACGTAGCCAGTTGCGCCTCGAAGAGGACATGTGTGCTTGCGGCGACCTCTCTGATCTGCCTGCAGTTCCTTCCGTAGTGCGTCAGCTGCCTATCGATCCTCTGCCACTCATCAACCTGGCCAATGTCACTCCAGATCCCTCGAAGCCCATGCTCAACCTGCATGGCTCAGCATTCATCAACTACGTTGTGGACAGGTGGGAGACGAAGATCGACTACATGGACAACTATCGCGAAATGCGGAAGATTACCGATACTCTCGACATCATGGTGCAGGATCCCAATATCACCGTGCATGAAATCAAGATACACGGCTGGGCATCACCCGAGTCTCCTTACCAGCACAACAGCATGCTTGCCATCAACCGTGCTAAGTCGCTCACCGACTATGTGCGCAAGGCCTACGACCTGCCTGCTGACGTCTTCGCTCCTGCTGAGGCTACACCTGAGAACTGGATAGGACTGCGTCAGGCTGTCGACGAGATGAGCACCGACGATCTGCCACATCGTGAAGAGATTCTCGGAATCATCGACAAGGTATTGAGCGATCTCGACGAAGGTATCACAAACAGAGCCGACCGCGACGAACAGAACCTCAAGGCAAGATATCCGCAGGAGTACTACTACTTGCTGAAGAACGTATATCCCAGCCTGCGTCGCTCCGACTACGACATCACCTTCAATATCCGTCGCTTTACACTTGAAGAGGCAAAGCAGATGTACAAGACACGTCCCTATCAACTCTCACTCTACGAACTCTGGCAAGTGGCTAACACCTACCAGCCTTATAGCGATGAGTACAACGAAGTTATGCAGAAGGCTGCCAACATCTATCCCGACTCTACTGCAGCAGTCATCAACCTGGCCAACGTCGCTCTGCATGAAGGCGACAAACTTAAGGCTGAGACCCTGCTGAAGAATGCAGGCGACAGTGGTGAGGCAATCAACGCACGCGCCGTCCTCTGCATCCTCAAGGGACGCTACGACGAGGCCACTCGCCTGCTCGATCAGGCTGAGCGTAAGGGCATCGACGTAAGTCGCAACCGTGAAGCAATCCGTAAATTACAATATTAAGTAAGAAAATCAGTATTAATTAATCTTTTTATTAATTTTTAATTGTGTTTTATTAATCAATTATGAAAAAGTTTTATCTATTCGCTCTTGCAGCAGCAGGTCTGCTGTTTGGAGCTTGCTCGACTGAAAGTGTCGAAGTGGCTGAGCCCGAAACCGGTTATGGCCTTATCGCTGGCGAAAGCTCTTGGCTTGCAGTAGGCAT
>JAFYYO010000346.1 GCA_017557475.1 Bacteroidaceae bacterium | reverse complement strand
TTTTGTAGAAAGCGAGATACCATACGGTACACTCGAACGTTTCGGACTCACTCAGGAAATGATTGAAGATCTTCCTGTCGATGTCCTTCAGAACATCTGCAACGGTCGTCGCTCGCCCGTGTTACCTATTGTTATTACTGCCGAGGATGGTGAGACTGAGAAGGCAAGAACGAGGTTCAGTCTTGTCCGCACACCTGAAGGAGGTGTAGATGTCCTCTTCTATCCCAAGCTCGATGAGTATGACCTGAAGCTCTTCAATGACCAGCAGAAGCAACGTCTTCTGGAAGGTAAGGCCATCATTGGCTATTTGGAGAGCAACGAGGAAAATAAGGAAGCTGGCGGCAAGCGGTTCTTCCAGATTGACCCTGAAAGCAAGCAGGTTCTTTGCGTACCTATGCCGGTCATCGGGCGTAACATGCAATATGTAGCCGACCGCTATCACCTCACTGCTGCAGAGATGCAGAAGTTACAGAATGGTGATGTCCTCTCCATCCTCAATGATGAAGATGAGGAAATTGCCATCGGCATCGACCTCAATAGCAAGACAGGCATCCGTTTCGCAGCTGGTGACGAACAGACATGGCGACGCGAAGCCAAGCGTGAGTGGGACAAGTACAATTTCGGTGCCTTCGGATGCTGGATGGCAGACGAAAATGGCGACCTGAACTATGTCCACGAGGAAGACTACTCAGAAGAGTTGTGGCAGGAACAGAAGAAGATGGGTATGCGTGTGATGCAACGCTAATCCCATAAAAGAAGTAAAATCCTAAATTAAAGAACAATGGCAGCAACAAAGTATTATCCAGAAGACGAACTCGTGGAGAAATTCCAGAGTGGCGAATATGGTTGGCTTGATTATGTCAATCATCATTCTCCTGAATGGCAGGAGGAATTCACCGCATTCTGCAAGGAGCGAGACCTCACCATCAATGAGGAAAGCGCAGAGCAGTTTGTTGAGTGGAAGGGAGACCAGTTAGAGAACGCACAAGAAGACTAAACCGAACGCAGTATGTCTATCAGATCAAACACATTACCTATGGGGCGTGATTTGGCACCAGAGCTTCAGGACATCCTCAGACGAAATGGTATGCAGGGGCATATCGTCCGTCAGGGGGATGGCTTTGCCCTTGCCGTACAGGGGCATGACAGCCCATTGCTCACGTACCCCATCAATCAGCAGCAGTTGCGGGCTATGGTGGATTGGGGAACCAATTCTGCCAACAAGAAAGCCTACAACACATTCGCGGCTATAATATCCAACGACTTCTATCTGCCAAGGAGCTTCGTTCATGCCCGTAATGCCAATGGTCGTGTTGCCATGGGACTGCATGGCTATCGTATTGGTGTGGGTGAATATGGACGTTTGCCTTGGGACAGACGTGGGCTTCATCCCATGATGGATCCTTATCATGGCAGATTCCTTGGCTGGACACCACGTCAGCAGGAAGGATGGCACATGCGAAGAGTCGGTGGAGCCTTGTTCATGCAAGGTGCGCCGATGGTTCCTGACCGTCCTGATGGCCGCATGAAACCCGGAGAACTCCAAAGCGGAGCCTACGGATTCTACTACAAAGGTCAGCAGACTCAGGTGCAGCCACCGTCTCAGGACGTGTTGGCAGACCTTCAGACGGTCATCAAGCCTGTAGAGGTCAAGCCAAGACCTGTAGAGCCAGCCAAGCCATACAACGAACTCATTACGAGCAAAGTCTATTTCACCAATGAGAAGTTCCGTGAATGTCTTGACAGCCACGGCATTATCATTGACCCTGAGAAGAAAACCCTGACTGTCCAGTCCACTGCCGCTAAGCAGGATTTTGTCTATGACCTGACTGATGAAGAACTGAAGAAGCTCAACAGCAACAGCATCAAGGAAGTTCCTGTTCAGGCACGTCTTGACATTATTAATGGAGTGATTGGAAAAGACTTTTCGGATAAGGTGACGATGGACATGCTCAATAGCAAGGAGCATATTGCAATTGCGCTGAAACCAGAGGTGGCCGCTGAACTCGACCAGAGACAAAGCATTTTGCTTGAACAAGCCAATGTACAAGGCGTTCATCAGCCTCTTGACCCTTCACTCTCGGTACAGCCAGAACCTGAAGACAGAGCTGTTGCCCATGTTGATGGACAGAGCCTCTATGAAATGAATGAAGGAAAGGGTTGGTTCCGTGAAGGCAAGTATGGTCGTGAGGTTATTGTGGATGACATCAAGGTTGAGCCTGTCCGTAATGAACAGGGCGAACAGCAGAAAGATGCCAAGGGAAATGCTCTCTATCGCATGACCGCAGTCATCAATGGCGAGTCCATCTCCCATGAAATCAACCAGAAGCAGTATGACAAGTTCATGGCCATCGATGACTATCATCGTATGAAGCTTTTCAGCCATATCTTCCATGAGGTTGATATGAAGAACATTCCTGGCGAACATACAGGAATCGGTGCCAAGATTGGTGGAGCCTTGCTCGCCGGTCTTGCTGTCATGGGTGAACTCGGACATATGCATCATAGTGGGCCTTCCGTTTTCGTGGAGCATCATCATGACCATGATCCACGACCGCATATCTATTTCAAGCCAGGTGTTGATTCCCCACAGGACATCGCATCAAGGGCGTTCGACGCAGGAGTCAATGCTGGAATGCACGGTGTCGGACTTGGCCGATAACAAATCACTTGTAAAACAATGAATAAGAAGAATAACGAACTGACTCCAGAGGAGATTGCCCAATTCGAAAAATGTACAGGCACAAAAGTCATAGATGCTAATATTCCTCTCATTGAGTATGAAGGAAAGCGATGGCGACCTTTCAAAAGTGATGCAGAAGTCCTGTGCGCAAATTTTGATAATGAGCCGATTCTGAGAATTGGAGAAACCCTGTGGGTGAATGAAAATTGGAAACCCTAATATGGCAAAACTTACCTACGACGATTTCAAACAACGCCTGAGTATTCAGGACGTACTGGTAGATGCAGGCTATACCCTCAACAGACGGGATGGCTTGCGCTACCCGTCGTATGTACGTCTGGGTAGTGACGGCAGACGCATTCATGGTGACAAGTTCATCGTCACCGCCAATGGCCAGTGCTGTTTCCAGCCACCCACACAGAAGAACTATAATGTCATAGGCTTCATCAAGTCTCATCCTGAGATGTTCGCTGACTATACTCCAGGCATGGATAAAGACCGACTCGTCAATCTCGTTTGCAACCGACTCCTCAATAATCCTATTGAAGACAGGGAAACAAAGATTGTGACCGAGCGTCAGCAACTTCCAAACTTCAGTATCGACGACTACACCTTACATAAGTTCGAGGGCGGTAACAGGGAAACCCAAAAGCCTTTCTATCCTTACTTCAAGCCCAGAGGTCTTAACCTCAGTACCCAGTATGCTTTCAGGAAGTCATTCTTCCTTGCAGAACGTGTGTCGCAAGATGGAAAAGTCTATAAGAATCTTGCATTCCCCATGACAGTACCTGGAAAAGATGACAAGATCGTCGGTCTGGAGGAACGAGGCCGTAAACAACTTGACGGCACTTCCTACAAAGGTATCGCACGAGGCTCCAATGCCAGTGAAGGATTGTGGGTAGCCAGTCCTGAAGCCACCAAGCTACAGGATGCCAAACGTGTGTTTGTCTTTGAGAGTGCCTACGATGCAATGGCTTTCTATCAGATTCTTGTGGGCAAAGACAGTAACCTCGATGCCGAAGCCAAGAAGGAACTGTCACATGGAGTCTTCGCATCGACTGGCGGCAATCCCTCTTCCCGACAACTTGAAGGACTGCTACGTACCGCCAAGGATGCCACCTTTCATATCGGCTTTGATATGGACGAAGCTGGAATGAAGTTCGCAGATCAGTTCAAGACATTGGCAGAAAAGGAGAATGTTCCGAATGACCGCATTGTTCGTGAGGAAACATCACCAGGCTATAAGGACTTCAATGAGGAGCTGCTGGCACTCATCGCCAAGCGAAACAATCCTCTTGCCAAAGATAATGTGAAGGAAGATCTCAAAGACTATGTGGATTCCTTCCGCAAGCATCCTGATGACATTCCAAGTGTCAAGGAGGTGCTTCATCCGAATGACAGCCAGATAGACCTGCTTCCAAAATCCTTGTGGCAGCTCTATGCTCACTATGAAACCCTCTATGAAGATGCCTACACTATGCAGCACTCATCTCTTGTGGCTCCAGAGGACAAAGAGGAAATAAGGATAAAGGCTCTGGATGCCGGTAAGGTATTCAGAACTGAGCTTGCCAATGCCCTTGGAGTCAAGGAAGAGAGTGAGGCAGAGGATGATGAAAAGAAAGTCTCTGCAGGTGTCGATATTGACGCTGACGGCAATGTCGAAGTCAGCGAGAGTGAAGAAAAGAAACAGCATGGTATGCACAGATAATAAGGTATGCAACAGTCAGTCAGACGATTCAACATCATCACATTACGTCCGCTTTGGGGACAGTACATTATCTCACAGGGCTTCATGTTCCTCGTGAGTCTTGTGCTGTTCCTCGTTGCAGGCCATGATGCCATCCCTTTCAAGATGCCGTTTTTGATTTTAGGCAGCGTGACCATGCTGATGATGCTCTATGGTTGTCTGTATCTCAGCAAGCTCCAGTTCATCATTTCCTCAGAGCAGCTTATCATCCAGCGCGGAGTCTTTCAGCGTACCAGTGACTACATCGAACTGTACCGCATCGTGGATTTCTGTGAGCAGCGTGACATCATGGAACAGCTCTTCGGATTGAAGACAGTCAGCATCTACAGTGGTGACCGAACCAATCCCAAACTTGACATCTTTGGTGTAAGGGAGAAGGTCGATGTGGTGGGGATTATCAGAGAACGAGTTGAATACAACAAACAACGAAGAGGAGTATATGAGATTACCAATAGATATTAAAAGATGTGGCCTTCACAGCATGTGGGACGGTAACAGGTGGCTGATGGCAGCACTCCTGGCCTATGCCCTTTTGTGGTTAGGTCATGGTAGTGCCAATGCACAGATAGCATCCAGCAATCCTTTGGAGTATGCAGCTCTTGCCGAGGGCAATGAACTCATCAATGCTCAGATCAAGTCGCAGATTGAAGATGAGCAGAAGACTGCACTCCTTCAGAACACCATCGCAGCCGAGTTTACGATGATCCATTCTTGGGAGAAGAAGTACAACAAATACCTGAAGACTGCCGAGGGCTATGCCAGTACGCTGAAAGCCTGTACCACACTCTATGATGATGGTGTGAGGGTGTTCATCAACCTCTGCAACCTGAAGAAAGCCATCACTGGCAATCCCCAGGGAATCGTAGCAACAATGTCGATGAACAATCTCTATATCGAGACGGCCACCGAACTTGTCAGCGTCTATACGACTTTGAAGGATGCCATAGCAAAGGGTGGAACAGAGAATATGCTCACTGGAGCCGAACGCAGTAAGACCCTTTGGGCACTCAATGACCGATTGGATGCCTTCAACAAAAAGCTCAATCAGCTTTATCTGTCCATCCGCTACTACACGATGATGGATGTCTGGGAGAATGCCACAGCTGGGATGCTTGACAGAACCAATGCTGAAATTGCACAGGCAGCTCTTGGCAGATGGAAGCGGACTTCAAGAATAGTAACACCTTAGTTAAAGATAATTGTAATCATGCAAGTTGTTCTTCATAGGTTTATAATGTTGTTGGTCGTGGCTCTCACCATTCCTTTCTGGGGAGTTGGTGGGAGCACCGCCTATGCTCAGGGTCAAGACCCCACCTTGGCAGGTATGATTCTTCTCTATACCGAAAAAGCCAAGAAAGAGCTGAAGCAGCAGGAGGAAATGATGCTTCTGGAATCAACAGGGCATGTCTGGATAACGGAAGAGGTAAATGCCACTACAGACCTTCAGAAAGAGTTCAATAACTACCTTGACAGCTTTCATGGTATCATCATGTATGCGGCACAGATATATGGTTTCTACCATGAGATAGACCATCTTGTCGATAATCTTGGAGCTTTCAGCAACCAGCTGAGTGCCCATCCGAGTAATGCCCTTGCCGTAGCCCTTTCCTCAAATCGAAACAAGATCTATCGTGAAATCATCCTGAACAGCGTCGATATTGTCAATGATGTGAGGCAGGTGTGCCTTGCTGACATTAAGATGACCGAGAAGGAACGCATGGAAATCATTTTCGGCATCAGACCCAAGCTGAAGCTGATGAACAAGAAACTGCAAAGGCTTACCAAAGCCGTGAAATATACCTCTTTGGGCGATGTCTGGGCTGAGATAGACTACAATGCCAGGACTGGGGCTGACAAGAAAAGCATTGTCGAGGAGAGTATGCTTCGGTGGAAACGGGCGGCTAAACGATGACAGGGTGAAAAGCAGACAAAAGTAAAATCAATAAAAGAAAGATGATATGAGTTGGGCAACATTATTAAAAGCCGGACTAAAATTCATGGGAAGTGGCGCAAAAGCCACGGCAAAAACTGTCGGGCATACAGTCCTCCATCCTCAGCAGACCATCAAGGGAATGGGTACTGCCACCAAGACAGCAGCCGTGGGCGCAGCCACAGGCTATGTCGCTTGGGAGAAACTGACCACCGACAAGAGCGTGGCCAGAATCGTCGGTGATGCCGTCGTAGGTTCTGACACCATCGACAGTGTTGGCGAGAAGGTGGAAGGAGTCGGCAATGCAGTCAGCAGTCTGGGTGAGACGGCCAGCAATGCCATGAACAGTGTCAGTGATGCCGTCAATGGAGCCAACAGCAATCTGAATGGTATCAACAATTTCCTTGGCAATATGTCAGGAGGCAACGGAGGCAATATGTTCAGCAACTTCTTCAGCAATCTTTTCAGCGGAAATGTCTCAGGCATGAGTATGCTTGGCCTCGTTGCATCTGCTTTCCTCATCTTCGGACGTTTCGGGTGGCTTGGAAAGATAGCTGGCGTTTTGCTTGGCATGATGATGATTGGCAATAATGCCAGTCTCAATCAGGCTCTTGGAGGTGGCACGGCACAGCAGAAGCCACAGACACCTGCCAATGACCCACAGAAAGCATTAGGCAAGCCACAGGCACCTCTTGCACAACAGCCAGTCGCCGTTGTCTATGAGCCAGAGGAAGAACGACCAGTCGTTCACCGTTCTCGATAAACAATTTATGCAACCTATCATAAAATACAGATAAACAATGAAATATACTCAGGATATGATGCTCCAGTCGGACAGTGGCTATTGTATGCCGTTCGAGGAGAAAGGGAAGGATGTAGAAATGTCCTTGGGCTATGGGAAACAGAAACATCCAAAGACTGGAGAGATGTTTTTCCATCATGGCGTGGACTTTCCTGTCAAGCACTACCTGCTTTCAGCCATAGCAACAGGCAAGGTGACGGGACTCGGTAATGATGCCGTTCATGGAATCTATCAAGTCATTAGATATGGTCAGTATGAAGTGACGTATTCACACCTCAGTAATGTCTTTGCCAACTACGGGACGGATGTAAAGGCTGGTCAGGTGGTAGCTGTATCTGCCGACTTGCTCCACATGGAAGTTAAGTACAAGGGGGAAGAGTTGAACCCTCTGGAGTTCCTGACGATGATTTATGGCAACATGAAATCGTTGGAGCAGAACGGTACTCCTGGGGCTGTTCCTCAGTTCGTGACCATTGACATGGACGTGCATACCAAGTATGACAAAGACCAGAAGGAGATTGAAGACCTCATGATGCGATGGTTCCCGGACTACATGCAAGACCTTTCTTCTGGTATCTATGCCATACCAGAGCATACGGAGCTTGCCCTTCGCAACATCTTCACCATGTCTGCCATGAAGAACTATTTCTTTGAGACGATTCCAAGCATGGCAAATCCCCTGGGCATGGGAACACGTAGCATCCCTTTGGCTGAGAAGGTGCAGAATCTCCTGATTGCTGACTTCCTCAACTATATGGCACTCCGTCATCAGATTTTCCTGAGCACCATGAGTCAGGCTGTAAAAAAAAAGCCTATGACGAAGCCGTAGCCAGTAGCGGACTCATCGATCCCCTTGCCGAACTGGAGATTGATATCCAGAGCTTCGATATACCAAGACTGGTGAGTGTCTATCCAGACAGGAGCGGCATCAGATGGTGGACAAAGGCGTGGTTCAACAATAGTGAGTCTGGAGAAGCCGCCATCGAAATCGACCGTCAGTTAGCGATAAAGTTCATCAATGAGAATATAGAAAAAGACGAATGGTTAGAGCAATACTTCCCGAAGCAGATGGAGGTCTATCACAATGCCATCGAGCAGACAAGGGAGCAGATACTCAACCAGCTAAACCTCTAAAGAAAATAAGTATGAAGAAAATTGTTCTGTTTGCCATAACTGTTTTGACCACCACTGTTGCATCTGCTGAGACTGGAACATCAGGTATCAGCGATGCGGCAGATGGTGTCGTTACCTACATGCCTTATGTGCGTGCCTTATGCTATGTCATAGCTGCCATCATCGCTGTAGTAGGAGCTGTTGCCGTGTATTATACCATGCAAACCAGCCCACAGAATACATCGAAGCGCATCTTCATGACCGCAGGTAGTGCGTTCACTTTTGCATGTATTTCCCTTGCTTTGCCTCAGTTTTTCGGCATCGACGGCAATATGTCAGGAGGTGGCAGTGGTTCTGCTGGTTCAGGTACAAACGGAACGTCAGGAACTGGCACAGGATTCCTTGCTTCTGACCAAGGAGGAATCTCCCGTAGCGGAATCATCACAGAGATTCCGTCTTATGCCGATGAACACTGGGTACACTTCCCAAGTGGCACAAGAATGGAAACAGCCAACTTCCTTCTTGACATCTATGACAAGAATGGTGCAGGTGCTCCTGGTTCATACGGAAATACGCTTAATTATATCCATCTGCTCTATCATAACCGTGAAATCGATTATGGGACTTTCAACGTGCTCATGAGCCTGAGCGGAAATCTTCCACATAACTAATGTTGTAAACTATGCCAGAATCTGCTAACGAAAAACTCTTCAGAACCAAGGTACTGCCTATCATGGATAAGGTGATGGCAGACCTCCGTCATAAACAGGCGGATGAGATGGAAAGGCACACGAGTAGTCTTCCCTATATCTTTGCTGGAGCTGCTGGCCCTGATGGAGGCATGGCAGCCCAAGCCGCAAGCCTTGACTCCCTTCGCTATACAAGCAAGTGGAACTCTAAGCATACGGAGGACTACATCAATATGGTGAAGGACGAGCTTAAAAAGCAGAGAATTACGGTAACGCCAGAAATAGAGAAGATGATGATCGACAAGATGATTAAGGATGAAGTCCCGAAGTCATCCATCGAATACATCATTCGCAAGGCTGCAACCAACACGATTTTCTACTTGCCGCAAGCCATGAATAAATCTCCTTTGGAGAATCACATATCAGAACAGGCTGAAAGGCAGTACAACCCTTCGCGTGTAGAAAAAGGTGCTGGCTTTGTGTTAGGAGCAACTGCTGACTATCTGTCTTTGGGTGGTGTCGGCGGCACCCTGACAGGTGGAGCGAAATTCGTTGGTGTTGACCTTGCCCTGAATGCAGTTCTGGACAAGGCTACAGAGAACATCGACACCTCTTTCCCGTCATCGAATCCAGGAACAACGCCCAAACCCACCAAGCCGACAACAAAGAACAATACCATAACAAGCGATGATGATGTACCCATGATCATTGCTCCTGAATACAGGGAACAGTATAAAGCGGAGCAAGCCAAGAGAAAAGCCGAACAGGCACAGAAACCTGTAGCAAAGGTTACTCCAGCTGAGAATACTCAGCAAACCAGAGAGGAAGAACCAAGGCCAGAGCCTCACACAGAGGCTGCTGTTCAAGCATCAGACCCACAACCTTCAGTTTCTGCTGAACAGGCTATGCCACAGCAAACGAACCAGAATGGCTGGAGTGGATTGCTCAGCTCTTTTGGCTTGAATGGTATATCCGATATAGGGAATAACCTCGGCTATGTGCTCGCCATGTTGCCAGATGTCCTTATCGGTGCATTTACAGGAAAGACAAAATCATTAGGGCTGAAGGACAATCTGATGCCACTTGCCAGCATCGTAGCCGGAATGTTTGTCAGGAATCCGATCCTGAAGATGGTGCTCATCGGTATGGGAGGGCTTAATCTTCTGAACAAGGCAGGTCACGAGGCTATCGAGAATCATGCAGGACAGAACCAGGCGCAGGGAGCCAGTCCTGTTGTTCGTGCAAACTACAAGGTCTATGCAGACGAACCGCTTAATCCACGTGTCTCACAGCCACAGATTCGTGGCAACTGCCTGATTGCGACCATCGACAAAGTGCCTTGTACCATTGCACTCCCTGATAAGGTCGTAGATGCCTACAATCAGGGGGCATTGCCATTGAACACCCTTGTCAATGCCGTTCTTGCCAAGAATGACCAGATGCGTCAACTGGCATCTGAAAACTATGAGGCACAGCAGAGAACCGAAACACGCGCACTTGCTCAAAGATAAAGTGTAATGACTAAAAAATTGTATAGTATGAAAAGAAACTGGTATAAGTTCCGCGTCAAGTACCCAAAGACGATGGACGACGGAAAGAAAAAAAAGGTCAGTGAAGAATATCTGGTTGATGCAGAAAGCTTCACTGAAACCGAGAAGCGTGCCAATAAGGCTGCAACAGACCTTATCGGCACACGAGACTTTGACATCACTGCAATTTCCCGTGAACCTGTGTCCGACATCATCAAGGGCACAGAGCAAGAAGGCAATCATTGGTACAAGGCTGTCGTGGCCCTTGTCACCGAGGATGACGAGACGGGGCAGAAGAAATTCTCACCACAGGTCATGTATGTCAATGCCGAAGACACCAAGGAAGCTGACGAACTGCTCCGTGAGCACATGGATGGCAGTCTTGTGGATTGGGAAATCAAGTCCATCGCAGAGACCAAGGTGCTCGGTGTGCTTGAATACAAGTAATTCTACAAGTACAAATCATTCAAAAACGCATACATTATGACAGAAAAGAATCAGCAGGAGAAAAATGCCGCCGAAAGACAGGTGGGTCTTCTCGTCAATGCTTTTGACAAAGCCCAGGAGAATGGCGGTGTCTGGTTGAACAAGGACGGCAAGAAAGCCCCAAGATTCTACCAGAAGGGAGTGACTATCTCACCGTTCAATGCCATTATCCTTGGATTGCACAGTGACCAGGATAATTACAAGACCAACGAGTACACACTGTTTAGCGAAGCCAAGAAACGTGGCGAGAGCGTACAGTCAGGTCAGAAAGGAGTTCCTTTCTATTGGTACAACTGGAATGAGTACCAGAGCCAGAAAGACCCTGATGTAAGAATCAGCCGGGATGAGTACAAGGCACTGTCGCCTGAAGAGCAGTCCGACTACAAAGGAATCCGCAACCGTGAAGTCCGTATTCTGTTCAACATTGAGCAGACAACCCTTCCGATGGTTGATAAGGATGCCTTTGACAAGGAGGTCAAAGAGAATGGCCGTCTTGCAGACCGTGGGGAAATCAAGGCTACGTCAACCCAGATACCTGTCAATGACCTCATCCTGAAGATGCGTGACAACCTCGTCGATATTCGTCTTGACACTACAGGCGTGGCGCATTATGACACCAAACGGGACACTGTCTATATGCCTAAGCAGGATAACTATGAGCATTACAACGATTATGTCCGTGCTTTGGTGGAACAGGTAGTGGCTGCTACAGGACACATGCAGCGTCTCAACCGTGAGGGCATGAACATCCGAGGTGGCAAGGCACCCAGTGAGGACGCACTGAAGCATGAGCTTCTTGTCCGTGAGGTAGCAACTGCTGCCAAGATGCAGGAACTGGGACTTCCTGCCAAACTCTCTGAGGAGGGCATGAAGAATATCGAGTACTGGAAGCGTGAGTTCAAGGAAGACCCTTGTCTCATTGATGCCATCGAGAGGGATGTGAACAATTCCCTTGACATGATCCATAAGGCAGAACGTGGTGAGAAGGTGGAGAAACGTCAGTTCAATGCTCAGGAGAACGGGAATGCCAGAACCCTCCTTCCCAAGCACTATTATGTGGCAGACGAAATAAAGACTCTGCCAAACAAGGACACAAAGGAAATGGTCATTGTCCGTGACTCAGAGAACAAGAAGGCAGATGTCGTTCTCCCTGCCGGTGCTTCACTGGCCGTGGATAACGAGATTCCTGGCATGAACAAGAAACGTATCGAACATGCCCTTCAGAAGGAAGGCTTTGACTCCGTTAAGTTCTACAATCCCGATGGCTCATTGGGGTTCCACCCGGATGACAGTTACTTTGACGGCAAGGACGTGAGTGTTTCCAAGCTCAACAAATGGGAACTGGAAGACATCACCAAGCTTGACGTTACCGATGCCGTGAAACGCTCTGGTGCTGTTGACTTTGAGAAGATTCTCATGTTGAAGGATGACGGAGGCAAGTGGGCTATGTACATGAAGCCGGAAAACGAAAAGGCTTTCTCTGTCTATCCAAGCAAGGAAGACCTGAACAAGTTCTTTGTTACCGTCCAACAGGGCAATGATGAAGCCAATGAACGGATGCGTCAGGACATGGCCACCAAGTATTATGTCATGGCTAACGACAAGCCTGAGATAAAGGTAGATTTCTTCAAGAGCCAGGCTTCAGCCGAGGAACTTGCCCGAATCGAGCGTGTGAACATCTTCAAGACAAAAGCCACAGAAAGCAAGCCAAGCGTTATTCTGTGCGTTCCGACTGTTGACGGTAAAAGGATTCAAGCCCGTGAGGTCAGTCAGCAGCAATGGCAGCGTATGTGGCTGGCCGATGACCGTCAGGACTACAAGACCCATCTGGCGGCTTCGCTCTTTGCCGATGTCCTCCGTAAGGAACGTACTGATGCCGTAGCCGTCGGTACTGACAAGACTGAGCAGGAGGCACAGGCTGAGACCAAGGAGCAGACCAAGAATGTCGAAGCCCATGAAGAGGAAGACAAGAAGGAGGAGCAGAAGGAAGAGCAGACGCAATCCGAGAAGAAACAGGAGGAAGAGAAGCGTCGCAACTCTCCAGAGCAAAAGGAGAAAGAGCGCAGGGAGGAAAAAGCCAAGGAAGAAGCCACTAAAGCCGAGACCAAGGCTGTCGCCGCTGTCGCTCTCAGTCCGATGCTCAGACAGTTCCTTGACCTGAAGCAGAAGCATCCTGATGCACTCCTTTTGTTCCGTACAGGTGACTTCTATGAGACCTATAAGGAAGATGCAGAAAAGGCATCCAAGATTCTTGGCATCACGCTTACCAAGAGTACCAAAACGAAGGACGAACAGGGTAAGCCCCTTGTCATGGCAGGATTTCCATATCATGCCCTTGATACCTATCTGCCTAAACTCATCCGTGCAGGTCAGCGAGTAGCCATCTGTGACCAGCTCGAAGCTCCCAAGCAGACAGCAAAGCGTGGTATCACGGAATTGGTGTCACCTGGTGTAGCTTCTGAAAAAGACCCCAAGGCAGAACCAGAGAAACAGCAATCCTTTCATCGATAAACTAAAAGAGCAAAGAACGTGACAGCATCAAGACAAGCTTATATAGATCAGTATGCAGAGTATGCCATGGAGCAAATGCGCAGATATGGCATACCTGCTTCTGTTACTCTTGCCCAGGGAATCATAGAGTCTGCTGAAGGAAAGAGTATGCTCTCCAGAACCGCCAACAACCACTTCGGTGTGAAAGGTGAGTTCAATGGCCAGTATGTCCGTGCCGATGATGACAAGCCCAACGAGAAGTTCAAGAAGTATGATAATGTCGGTCAGAGTTATGAGGACCATAGCAAAGTCCTCATGGCTGACCGCTATCAGAAATACACCAGGAACCTCTCTGCTGACGACTATAAAGGATGGGCTGCTGGCATCAAGGCTGGTGGCTATGCCACGGCCAAGAACTATGTCGGTACCATCGTTGGAGTCATTGAGGGAGCCAATTTGCAGAAGTATGACCAGATGGTCATAGAACAGGCTAAGAGAGAAGGTAAGAAGATAGGCACCACAGACTACCGCAAGGGGGATGTGTCTGCCACTCCTGCCACTGTCGCCACGGCAAAGCCAACTTCAAATGGCCTTTATTCCTTGCCGTTGAAACGAGAGGAGTTCATGCTTGTGACATCACCTTTCGGCAACCGTCGTGACCCTATGGATCACAGCAAGACGCAGTTTCATAAAGGTATCGACATCAGTTGTAAGAATGAGACGCTTCTTGCAACCGAGAACAACGGAAAGGTTGTTGGTGTGAATCACAATGCCAATACTGGCGGTGGAAAGTCCGTAACGATTGAGTACAACCGTGAGGATGGTAGCAAGTATCAGACTACCTACATGCACATGTCGAGCATCGACGTGAACGTGGGTGATACCGTCAATGCCGGTCAGAAGATTGGTGTGTCAGGTAACACGGGTACCAGGACAACAGGACCACATCTGCATTTCGAGGTCAAGACTGTAGCCATTGACGGCACGAAACGCAATATCGACCCTGCTGCATATATCGCAGAGATAAGCCAGAAAGGTGGACTGTCACAACAGTTGCTTCACAACGGTAAGGATTTGCTGGCGAGTTATAAGGCTGCCAATCCTATGGCTCAGGAAACGGTCACAGCCCAACAGCAGATTGACACGAATATGTCACCTGATGACTGGATGAAGAAGCTGCTTTCCAGTGAAGACAGCGGTGTGGGGCTTGGCAACAGTGCAGACCCCATCATGGAGATGGCCATGACCATGTTCACGAGTCTCATGGCTTTGGCAGTCCAGATAGACAATAAGTCAGAGGAGCAGAAGATGCAAGCAGCAACTGATGCAGCTATCAGCAAGTCCGTTGACCTTACATCACTGCTTCCAAACTTTAAGGAGTGCCGTGTCATGCTCAATGAGGGCAATCCGCTTCTTCAGGTCAACAATGGCACAGTGAGTTTCACGCATGAACTTACCAATGCTGAGTTGACCAGAATCCAGCAAGCTTTGGGGAATGCCAGCCTCTCAGATGCAGAGAAGCAGCGCACTGTCGCTTCCGTCATCAATGGCATCGTCGTATCTCAGCAGATGTCCCAGAACTATCAGCAGAGTATGGAGGCACAGCAAAACCAGCAGGATTCCCTGCAACGTAGATAATTCTTGCTCAAAACCAATATGTTAAACAATCAATTCGTAAAATTATGATTAAGTGTAATGTAACAGTATGCGGTACCATCACACGCTCAGCACAGATGCGTACCAACAAGGAGGGCAAGGCTTTTCTTGCCTTTGGTGTCAGCGTAGTAATCGCTGCAAAGTCAGGCATCAACAAGACCTTTGAAATCAGTGTTGCCAAGGATGGCGGCATGGATGAGCTTAACGGTCTTTCTTCCGGGACTCGCGTTGAGATGGTCGGTGTGCTCACCTTCCACAAGAAAGATGATACCATCTTCCTCAATATGTCTGCTACGGGTGTGAACACCTTCAACGCTCCTGCCGAGGATTCCGTCAAGGGAACCATCGAGTTTCGTGGAACCGTCGGTAACAAGATTGAGGAGAAGAAAGACAAGAAGGATAATCCATACCTGGTGTTCTCCGCTTTCAGCAGCGAGAAGGATGGGGCAGGATATTCTTTCACGTGGGTTCGCTTCATGCACTTCGGCCAGGGCAAGCCTGAATGGATGCAGGGCAAGTGCGGCATCGATGCCAACGGTGAACTCCAGCTGTCTATTTACAATGACCGTCTCGACATCACCTGCCGTGTGGCACAGCTTTCCAAGTGGGAGAAACAGCCATACCAAGGTGGAGGGACTAATGCTCAGTAGCTATGGCAGGAAGGAAGAATTATAACAGTGACGGTAAGTCTGCTGAAGACCGTACCTTAGACAAGTTTGCCGAATTGCTCATCGGCAAGCTTGAAACGATTCAGGCAGACTGGAAAAAGCCGTGGTTCACGGAAGGGGTGTCAGCATCCCTTCCAAAGAACCTGAGCGGAAGGGAGTACAACGGAATGAACAGCATGATGTTGATGCTCCATGCCGAAAAGGAGGGCTTCAAGTTACCTGTTTGGGCGACCTTCGACCGTATCACCAGCTTGAACTATGTGAAGGACAAGCAAGGAGTCAAGCAGGAAGCCAAGGACAGTGAAGGTAACAACCTGCCTCTGGTGTCTGTCAATAAGGGAGCCAAGAGTTTCCCAGTCTTCATCACGACTTTCACCGTAATCGATAAAGAGACGAAGGAGAAAATCAAGTATGATGACTACAAGCGGATGTCGGAGGAAGACAGAGCCAAGTACAATGTCTATCCAAAGCTTCAGACCTATAACGTCTTTAATGTTGAAGGTCAGACCAACCTGAAGGAAGCCCGTCCTGAACTCTTCAAGAAGCTCCAGGAGCAGAACGAGGTCACCCGTCCTGTCCAGCAGGAGGGTGAAATGTTCTCTTTCCCTGCCGTTGACCACATGATTGCTGAAAACAAGTGGATTTGTCCCATCAAGCCGACCTATGGTGACAACGCTTATTTTTCCATCAGCAAGAATGAGATTGTCGTTCCTGAGAAGCGACAGTTCAAGAGCGGCGAGTCTTTCTACAGCAATCTTGCCCATGAGATGGCTCATTCGACTGGTGCTGAGAATCAGTTGAACCGATTAAAGCCAAGTTCTTTTGGCTCAAAGGAATATGCTCGCGAAGAACTTGTTGCAGAAATGTCTGCGGCTATTGTTTCGCAACGCTATGGCATGAGCAAGACCTTGAAGGAAGACAGCCTTCCTTATCTGAAGAATTGGCTCGACTCTCTCAAAGAAGAGCCAGCCTTCATCAAGACAGTCCTCCAGGATGTGAAGAAGGCTTCAGGAATGATCAACCAGCACATCGACAAGGTTCAGATGGAACTGGATAAGGCAGAGGAAGTGAAACAGGAAATATCCAATCAGGTATCTGCCAACTATGGCAGCTATGACATTCCCAAGTGGGCTTTGTCCTATATCGTCAATGGTGATGCCAGCGGTATCAGTGACCATGAGCAGGAACTGGTTGACAAGTTCCTTGATAAGAACTTCCCTGACGGATTCATTCCTGAGATAGAGGAAGGACAGGATAAAGAGTTCAATCTCTATCCGGCTTTCGGTGAAAGAAACGAGAATGCTCTGACTGATCGAGGAGAGTCACCTTATCTTGCCGTAGATACCGTTTCCGTTAAGTTCGGTCAGCCGGGCTATATGGAGAGTGTATCAGACAAAAAGGATGACGGCTATACCTATGAGACCGTTGTTGACAATACCAAGGAGCAGATGGCCGCTAAGACACCTCCAAAGCAGGAAGAGCAAGAAGAAGTCCATTTCCATCGAGGACGTTAGCAACTCCGAAGGGACTACAAAAGATTGAGGGGAACTATCCATCACGGACGGTTCCCCTCTTTTTAGTTATGAAATCAACTATTCCTACCTAAAAGTGTTTAACTCTAATCAGAATGATAGTGTCACACAGGTCTGACGGTTTGCCTGGACTGGTGAATACTCGTTGATACCGCCTTCATAGGCAGTAGTGATAAACGACTCATCGATACCACGTTGCACCATGAGCGACTTGATATAGTCTGCACGTCGATGGGAGAGGTTGTTGTTGATGTGTTCATTACCTGTGGCAGAGTCTGCTGCACCAGATATCCGAACTTTCAGATGATGGTTCTTTGCGACACGGGCAATTTCGTCAATGTTCAACAGTTGCGATACCTCTGTGAGTTCATCCGTCCCCAGTCGGAAAAAGAAATAGATGGGAGCACCGATATATTCCGTTCCATTCATCATGGCAGACAGATAATCATCGAGGTGACTATTATCAAAGAGTGGGTCTATGCCGTTAGGCTCGCTGTTGTCATCAGCCATCGCTTCAATTCGCTTTTTCATCGCTTTCGGCATTGTTTCTGGATTGCCATCCCAGCCTTTGTTGCCCAATCTTGCACGAAGGGAGTTCAAGCCGGAATAGTAATTATGGGGATAGAGAGAATGCTCTTTCTCTTCGCTCTTATCTCCAATCCTATCCTTATAGAGGTCAAGCAGACCTTCTATCTCCAGCACCTTACGATACTCAGCTTTGATCCACTCGTCTTCCTTATGCAGTCTATTAAGACGGCTGTTACGGTCAGCAAGTCGGTCTGCGTATGAAAGCAGCCACTCGTTCTGAGCTATATAGGGATTAGCATCTATGATGCGCTTGAATCCCACCTTTCCCAGTGTGAACGAGAGACCTGCAGAAAGTGTCAGCATGTTATCTCCAAATTTCGATGATGCCCCCAAGCCGTCGAAGTTCTTGGCAGTGGTCATTCCACTGATCTCTGCCACAACGTGCAAACGGTTAGTAAGTCGATAGCGACATTCCAGACCATAAGAGAAAGCGAAGGGGTGGCTGCCACTTGCACCTCCGGGTGATGCACAGACCGAATACCAGTCTGGGTTGTATATCATTCCCACACCAAGGTAAGGTATGATATCCCATCGGGACAGACCGAGGTCATTGCAGTTGATGCCAGAGGTCAGGTTGTAGAGAAAGTCCGCATGAATGAAGTGATAGTTCATGGACTTGAACTCACCATTCTTGAACGACATTCCCTGATAAACCACACGTCCACCGACTGCGGGTGTGAACCATTTGCCCAGCCCAACCTGAAGAGCTGGAGAAAGACGGTCGAACACATCACCGCAGCCGATAGGCGATCCCAGAAAAGCAGAAGCCCCGCCCTTTAATTCTATAAACCAATTTCTACCCCAGTTGGCTGCTTCGCTTACATTCATGAGATATGTGGGTTTCAGTGTCTGGAGATACTGCTCCGAAGTGACACTTACCTGCTTCACGATACTGTCAGATGCCGTGTTGACATCGCTTGCCTTAACTGTCATAGCAGAAAGGCATAATGCGGAAAGAAATAATATTTTTCCTGTCATAGTTTTGATGAATTTGATTTTGTTTTTTGAATGTTTCTTGATTACAGAATTACATTTTCTTACGTCTGCCAGAAGTTCTGCACATACGTCTGGCCATGGCCAAAGAACGGCGGGCAAACATGCGTTCATCCTCGTCATCCTTCTTTCGCCAGCCACCACCAGGACCACCGCCACCACCTCCATGGGTCTGTGCAATAGAGGTAGCTTGTTCCACATATTCGCACATCAGGGCAAGAGCAACGGTCGCCACATGGTTGCCGTCTGTTGCCAGTTGTTCGAGAAGTGTGTCACTGAAGACCTCTTTGGCTTCATCTGGCAGACGCTGGTAGCATGATGTGAACTCATGCATCATGGTACCGGCAAGCAGCTCGTTCATGACGGCTCCCTTGCTATGCGCCCAGTCTTGTTCAGAAGCTGTGGCCTTAGCTGCCAGTTCCGATGCTTCCTGTTCCAGTGCCTCCTTGTCATGACGAAGACTGTCAATCTCCTGAGCAGTGGAAGACAGCTTGGCTTCTTTCTCTGCCAGTTTCTCTTCCACGTATGCCTTGCGGTTCTCCAGATCCTGTATCTTCTGGGCAATCTCCTGACTGATGGCATCGCCATTCTTCTGAAGTTCCAGAAGCGGTTTAAGCTCCTTTTCAAGCTCTTCCTTTTGTGCAGTAAGATTCTCAATCATGGTGGTGAAACTCTTCTGTTTCTTCTCACAGATTGCCAGTTCCTTGTTCAGCTCGTCCAAGGCTTTCTGAAGGTTATCACGACGTTCTTCAAGTGAATCGCACTCCTGGTTCAGCCATCGGCGATACGACTCTGTTGTTTGTCTTTTGGGGCCAGTCAGCACCTTACTTGCCCCACGCACCAGTCCCCATTTCCTATTCACTTCCGCAAGCTCATTATGGAGCTGCATGATGAACTCTTTATACTCTGATTTGGTATGTCCATGGAAGACATCCTTATAGCTGATTCTTCCTTGGTCATTAACTGGCACGATGTCACAGTGTGCATGTGCTGTGGTCTCGTCGAGATGAACCACAAAGTTGATGATGTTTTCCTCACCAAACTTACGGGCAACAAAGTCATAGATGTCCTTTGCCCACTGCTCAATCTCAGGCATCCGCTGGACACCCTCATTGCCACGTTTGGCTTCAAAATCCACCTTCTGATTGCCAAATGCCAACTCCGTCATGCGGTCATGTGAACCACTGAAGATAAATTCCGCCACTGTACGAACATTCGGTTTATTACGTCCGATATTCGGATCTTTGATGCCACGTGACGCAAGCATTTCTGCCATTCGTTTGTCGAGCGGTCTTGACTTATCGACGGCAACCACCTTGCCACCTTTCACAACCTCGAAATTGAGGTGTTCACGGCTTCGGTCATAGTTGCCTTCCTTTACAGCCATGTCATAGCCTTTGTCAGACCAGCGTCGTAGAACTTCATTACTGATATCCCCAACACCGGCAGTGCCTCGGATGTTTATAACTTGACGGTTCATGTTTGTATTAGCCATCTTTGATAGTTTTATTATTATACTTCAATTTTCAAGTATCGGAAACATGACAGGAATCCCTCATTTCAATCAAAAGAAACCTGACCCTGCTCGCAGTTTATCTGGTCAGCTCACCGTTCGATGAAAATCGAAACGGGTAATGAGCTTCCCGATACTTGAAAAATGTGGCACGTGCAAGCACGTCGCCTACAGTTTACTCGTTCCCTTCTGCGGAGTCCTGACGGAGCGTTTCACCTTCGGAGAATGCGGTAGCACCTTCAGACGTTTCAGAAGCGTCCTGTGGCGATTCTGGGGCTTTCTCGGCACCATTATCAGGTGCGGTGCTTCTAAGACTCTTGGGCTTGTACCCAGAGGGCTTGGGAGGGTTCACGAAATAGTTGGATCCATCGGAGGGCGCATAGTGCTCGTAGATGCAGTCAAGAAGAGTGACCTCTGCCTTGGAGTAGTCTTTGTTGACGGCATCCATGTAGCTTGGCTTCACGTTGTCACGTAGTGCCATGGTGAGAATGCCAAGTACGTCGATGACGCGCTGCCAGTTCCAGAGGTGGTCTTTACCAAAGAGAAGAGTGACTGAATCGGACAGTTCTTCGGGTACGTTGTCTTCTCTGTTAAGAAGAAGATAGACTGCCGATGCCAGTTCATTGAACATGAATGCCTGGTGACGCAGTACATGACGTACAGGGGCACCTCCCTGTTCCTGCTGACGGGCTACCTCCATCTTCATGGCGTAGTAGCGAGTGTAGGAATCAGCCACTTCGCGAGCTGAACTGCGACCTTTGATGAATCTGGCAAACTGCATACAGCAGAAGTCGAGTACATCATCTGTCGAATCGAC